>JAUMBN010000044.1:0-22296 GCA_032119675.1 Solirubrobacteraceae bacterium
CCCCCGAGGCGATCGGCCCTTACTCGCACGCCGTCTCCGGACAGGGGCTGCTCTTCTGCTCCGGCCAGATACCCCTCGATCCCGAGAGCGGCGAGCTGGTGGGCGATGACGCCGCGGCGCAGGCGGGCCGTTGCCTGGCCAACCTCGAGGCGGTATGCGAAGAGGCCGGCGCGCGGCTGGCCGACGCGGTCCGCTGCACGATCTACATGACAGATCTCGACGAGTTCGCGGCGGTCAACGAGGTCTACGCCGCCCACTTTCCTGTCGACCCTCCCTCGCGGGTGACCGTGGGGGTTGCCGCGCTGCCGAAGGGCGCGCTGGTGGAGATCGACGCGATCGTCGCCGTGCCATGAGCGGTTTCACCGGTAAGCAGTGCGAAGAGCGCCTGCTTCTCACCTGCCCCGACCGGCCCGGGATCGTCGCCGCGGTGACCGGGCTCCTTGTCGAATACGGCGCGAACGTCCTGGACCTCGACCAGCACGCCGAGCCGGACTCGGAGGCCTTCGCCATGCGGGTTCGCTACACGCTGCCCGCAAGCCAGGAGGCGGTCCGGGTGAGGGAGAAGATGGAAGGGCTCCGGGAGCGCTTTGAGATGTCGGTCCGGTTCTCCGATCCGGAGAGGCAGCCTCCGGTGGCGATCCTCTGTTCATCCGAGGGCCACTGCCTTAACGACCTCCTGTGGAGGTTCGACTCGGGGGCTATGCCCGGGCGCGTTAGGAAGGTCATCTCGACGACCGATGCTCACGGCGAAAGGGTTGCCAGTTACGGGGTTCCCTTCCACCATCTCCCGGTAGAGGGAAGGGACCAGATGCCTGCGCACGAGGAGCTGCTGCTCGAGCTCCTGGCCGGGGAGGTCGAACTCGTGGTCCTGGCCCGGTACATGAGGATCCTCTCACCGCTGTTCCTCGCGGAGGTCGGCTGCCCGGTGATCAACATCCACCATTCCTTCCTGCCTGCCTTCGTAGGGGCCGACCCCTACCTTCGTGCCCACGAGCGGGGGGTGAAGCTGATCGGCGCCACCGCCCATTACGCGACTGCCGAGCTCGATGCGGGGCCGATCATTGAGCAGGACGTGGCCCGCGTGTCTCACCGCGATTCAGTCGAGGACCTGGAGCGTATGGGGCAAGACGTCGAGCGAGTCGTGCTCGCCCGCGCGGTTCGTGCCCATCTCGAGGACCGGGTCGCGGTTTGGCGGAACCGGACGGTCGTTCTCTGAGTGCCGACGCGCCCGGGCGGTAGGATTGCTTGCAAATCGACGTAACCGGAAACCCGAACGGAGTGATAGCCAATGGCCGTTAAGACCCACGTCGAGATCGATCGCGAGCGCGTCAAGGAACTGATCGCGCGCGAAGAAGCAGAGCTGAACGCCCGTACGCAGGAGTCCAGGCGAATGTACGAGCGCGCAGACAAGTCGCTCGCCGCCGGCGTGGCCAGCTCCTACCAGGCCCGTGCCCCGTGGCCTATCTACCTCGAGCGCGGCGCCGGCCCCCGGGTCTGGGACGTCGACGGCAACGAGATGTACGACTTCCACAACGGTTTCGGCTCGATGGTCCAGGGCCACGCCAACCCCGAGATCGGCCACGCCGTCCGTGACCGCTACGCCATGGGGACCCACTTCGCCGCTCCCACCGAGGACGCGATCGCCGTTGCCGAGAACCTGGCCGAGCGGTGGGGGCTTCCCCTCTGGCGCTACACGAACTCCGGTTCCGAGTCGACGATGGACGCAATCCGGATCGCCCGCGCCCACACCGGCCGCGACGAGGTCGTGAAGGTCTTCGGCTCCTACCACGGCCACCACGACACGGTGATGGTCTCGATCGGCGTCGCCTACGACGACATCGGCGACCACGAGAACCTGGCCTCGCTGGCCTACGGGGCCGGTATCCCGCAGGCCACCGTCGACCAGGTGATTGCGGTGCCGTTCAATGACGCCGGCGCGATGGAACGCCGGATCCAGCGGCTGGAGAAGGAAGGGCGCCTGCCCGCCTGCGTGATCATGGAGGCGGCGATGATGAACCTCGGCGTCGTGCTCCCCGAGCCCGGCTACCTCGAGGAGGTCCGGGAGATCACCGAGCGATACGGGATCGTCCTGATCTTCGACGAGGTGAAGACCGGCATCTGCATCGCCCCCGGCGGCGCGACCGAGTACTTCGGCGTCAAGCCCGACCTCGTCACCCTCGCCAAGGCACTCGGCGGCGGCTTCCCGGTCGGAGCCATCGGAGGCACCGAAGAGGTGATGGCCTGCGTCACCGACGGCAGCGTCTACCAGGTGGGAACCTACAACGGGAACCCGCTCTGCATCGCGGCGACGCGCGCCAACCTCGAGAAGGTGATGGTCCCGGCCGCCTACGAGCACCTGGGCCACCTCAACGACCGGATTCTCGAAGGCTGCACCGAGGTGATCGAGAAGTACAACCTCCCCGGCTACGCCGTCGGGATCGGCTCCAAGGGCTGCGTCACCTTCTCCACCGAGAAGGTCGTCGACTACGAGACCTTCAAGGCCAACCAGGACGAGGACATGTCAACCCTCGCCTGGCTGTTCAACATGAACCGCGGGATCTTCATGACCCCGGGCCGCGAGGAGGAGTGGACCCTCTCGATCACCCACACCGACGAGGCGGTCGACCGCTACGTCGATGTCTTCGACGAGATGGCGAAGGAGATCACCGAAGGCTGAGTCTCCGGGCCGGCTCGCCGGCCCGGCCCACCAGGATCCGGCTACTCCCCGCGCAGCGACGCGCGGCGGAGCTTGCCGGTGGTCGTCTTCGGGAGCTCGTCGGCAAACTCGACGATTCGCGGGTACTTGTAGGGGGCGGTTACCGCCTTGACGTGCTCCTGGAGCTCTTCGGCAAGCTCATCGGAGGCCTCGTACCCGTCGCGCAGCACCAGTACGGCCCGCACCACCTGCCCGCGCTCCTCGTCGGGCGCGCCCACGGCGGCGGCCTCGGCGACTGCTTCGTGGCTCAGGAGGGCGGACTCGACCTCCACCGGGCCGATCCGGTAGCCGGCGGAGATGATCACGTCGTCATCGCGGGCCTCGAAGTAGAGGTAGCCCTCCTCGTCCTGGCGAACCAGGTCCCCCGAGCGCCACTCCCCGCCGTCACGGCGGTCGGTGATCTCCCAGTTGCCGGCGCCGTCGTGGCTGACCCCTTCACCGACGTAGCCGAGGAAGAAGGTCGGGTCGCTGAGCGGGTCCAGGCAGAGCTCGCCCTCGTCTACGCGCAGCCGCACGCCGGGGAGCGGCTTTCCCATCGCCCCCGGCGGCGGCACGGTGCCCGGCGGGTGGGCGACGGTGTGGCCGGTCTCCGTCTGCCCGTACCCGTCGCGGATCCAGAGCCCTGTCGCTGCGTGGAAGTCCTCGAGGATCTCGGGGTTGAGGGCCTCACCGGCGGCGACCGCCGACCGTAGGCCCTCGACCGGCCGGGGAGTGGCGCGCTTGACCAGCACCCGGTACTCGGTCGGCGCCATGCAGAGCACGTTGACCGGCTCGCGGTCGAGCAGCTCGAGGCGCTCGCTGGGGTCGAACCTGCCGTCGTGGATCATCGCTGCAGCACCCAGCGTCCACGGGGCCATGAAGACGTTCCTGGCCGACTTGCTCCAGCCCGGCGCCGCGGTGCACCAGACCAGGTCACCGGGGCGCGCGTCCAGCCAGTCACCGGCCTGCAGGTGCTGGCCGGCGACGTACCGCTGGCCGTGGACGACGGCCTTCGGCTCACCCGTGGTCCCGCTGGTGAACATCACGAATGCGGGGTCCAGGGCGCCCAGCTCCACCGGCTCAGGTCCCTCCAGTTCCCAGATGGACTCGTCCGGGATCCAGATCACGGGGCAAGGCGGGGAGGAGGCCTCGATCTCCGCGCGGTTGCGCTCGTCGGCGACGATCGCGGAGGGGAGGACCTGCCGGTAGCGAAGCTCGAGGTCGCCGGCGCGCAGCTGCTCGGAGACGGCGAGAGCCACAAACCCCGAGCGCAGGCAGGCGGTCATCGTCCAGACCCACTCGGGTCGTGAGCCGATCATGGTCATGACGACGCCCCCGCGGGGCACCCCGGCCTGTCCGAGAGCCGCGCTCATCGCCGCCGAGCGGAGGTCGCACTCGTCCCCCGACCATTCGGCCCGCTCCCCCTCAGCCGAGATCGAGACGAGCGCCGGCCGGGCGCCCGGGAGCGACCGAAGGACGTCGGTGACGAAGTTCATCGCGCCCTAGAGCGCGGTGGCCACGAGGACTATCGCCAGGGAGTCGACGAGGATCAGGGTCTGCAGGATCCGGTTGGAGCCCTTGGTGACGAAGACGTGGAGGGCCACGAGGGCGATTGCGATCAGGACGAGCGTCATCTTGACGTTGAGGGCGGTCTCCCTCCAGAGGTCCTGGTTTGAGGCCATCGCCACGCCGGTGACGAAGGCGATGCCCAGCGCGATCAGCGAGCCCCAGCCGAAGCGCCGCGCTATCGGCTGCATCCAGGCGTGGGCCGGGCTGTCGATCCCGCCCTGGGCCCGGAAAACCGGCACCACTGCGGCGCCCAGGAAGAGCTGGCCGCCGACGAAGAACGCCATGGCCAGCAGGTGGATCCAGAGGACTACGTCCCAGCCGTCGATGCTCATGGGCTGGATTCTCGCACGGCCGGGCGCGGATGGCCGGGCGCTAGCTGCCCTTCCGGTTGGCCGGCCCCTCGTTTCCCGTGACCAGCTGGAGCTTGAGGTCGGCAAGCTGACCTTCGTAGGCGGCTGCAGCGGGGCTGATCTTCCCCAGCCCTACGCCCTGGTTGAAGAGCCCGAACGTGAGGTCGCTGCCCCCGAGAAACTTCCCCTCTTCTGCGCCCTTGACGATGTCGAAGACCGCGTTGTCGACCTCCTTCACCGCGCTGGTGAGAATGAAGTCGCCTAGAAACGACTGATCGGCGTCAACGCCGATCCCAAAGACGCCGGCCGCCTTGGCTGCCGCGAGCGTGCCGAGGCCGCACTTGCCGGCGACCTGGAAGACGATCTTCGAGCCGCCGGCTATCTGGCGATCGGCTATCTCCCGGCACCTTTCCTCGTTGGTGAAGCCTCCCGAGTAGTCGACTCTCACGTCGACTCCCGGGTCGACCGCCCTGATCCCGGCGCGGTAGCCGTCGATGTAATTCTCCACCGGCGGAATCCTCTCGCCACCCACCGCCGAGACCTGCGTGTACTTGCGCCCGGTGGCTACGAGGCCGGCCAGGTACCCGGCCAGGTAGCCGGCCTGCCGTTCGTCGAAGATCGAGCCCTGGATGTTCTCGCTGCGGTCCTTGAGGTCTTCGGAGGAGTAGTCGATAACCGCGAACTTCGTGTCGGGAAACCGGGCCGCGACCTTGTCCATCGCCTCGGCGACACTGAAGCCCACCCCGATGACCAGGTCGTAGTCGTCACTGCCCAGCTTCTCGAGGTCCGGAACGTAGTCCTCGGGGGTCTCGGGGGCCACGATGGTGCCGTCGACGCCCAGCTCACGCTCGGCCCGGCGCAGCCCGGCCACCGCGAGGCTGGCGAACGAACGGTCGTTTAGGCCACCGGCGTCGACCACAAGGCCGACCCGCAGGTCGCTGGCCGGCGCGGGTGGTGCCTGGTCGCTCTCGTCCGAGCCGCAGCCGCCGATCAGCCCGAAAGCCGTGACGGCGGTGACCAGTGCTGCTGTAGAACGCCGTGCGGGCACGCGCATACAGGCTATTGGGAGCGATCCAGTGGTCCCCAATCTGCCCCAACCCGTATCCTGAGGGCCTACTTCAAACCCAGTGAGGTGCACCCAAATGGCCATTGCCGTTCCCTTTGAAGAGCAGACCGAGGAGCAGAAGGCGATCTGCGAGATGGTTCGCCAGTTCGCAGACGAGCAGATCCTGCCCAACGCCGAGCACTTCGACCACGAGGACGAGTTCCCGGCGGAGATCGTCGAGCAGATGAAGGAGCTCGGACTCTTCGGCGTGACCATCCCCGAGGAGTACGGCGGAATGGGGCTCGACCTCACGACCTACTGCATGATCGTCGAGGAGCTCTCCCGCGGCTGGATCTCGATCTCCGGGATCATCAACACCCACTTCATCGGCTCTTACCTGCTCATGAAGTACGGCACCGAGGAGCAGAAGGACAAGTACCTCCCGCGCATGGCCACCGGCGAGATCCGCGCCGCCTTCTCGCTCTCCGAGCCGGAACTCGGCTCCGACGTGCAGGCGATCAAGACCAGCGCCACCAAGGACGGCGACTACTGGGTCATCGACGGCCAGAAGATGTGGGTCACCAACGGCCTTCGCAGCGACCTGGTCTTCGTCCTGGTCAAGACCGACCCGGACGCCGACCCCCGCTACAAGGGCATGACCTGCTTCATCACCGAGAAGGAGGGCGGCGTCCACGAGAACACCGGCGAATACGCCGGCCTCAACGTCCCGCCGGTAATCAAGAAGCTCGGCTACAAGGGCGTCGAGTCGACCGAGCTGGTCTACGACGGGTATCGCTGCCCGTCCGAGAACATCCTCGGCGGCGAAGAGGAGGGCCTCAACCGGGGCTTTGCCCAGATGATGGACGCCCTCGAGGTGGGCCGGGCCAACGTCGCCGCCCGCGGCGTCGGCATCGCCCAGCGTGCCCTGGAGCTCGCCCTCAAGTACAGCCAGGAGCGCAAGACCTTCGGCAAGCCGATCGCCGAGCACCAGGCGATCCAGTTCAAGCTCGCCGACATGGCCACCCAGGTCGAGGCCGCCCGACTGCTCACCCTCCGGGCCGCCCGGCTCAAGGACGCCGGCGAGCGCTCGGACATGGAGGCCGGCATGGCGAAGCTCTTTGCCAGCGAAGCCGGCCGTTACGTAGTGGAGGAGTCGTTCCGCATCCACGGCGGCTACGGCTACTCCAAGGAGTACGAGATTGAGCGCCTCTACCGTGACGCGCCCCTGCTGCTGATCGGCGAGGGCACCTCCGAGATCCAGCGGATGGTCATCGGCAAGAAGCTCCTCGAGCGCCACAAGATCTGAGTCCCCTTCAGCATCCCGAGCAGTCCCGGCGTCCCGAGCTGCTTACGCGGCCGGAGAACCCGCGCAACGTCGCGGGGGCCGTCTATGGCCTGATCCTCGCCGCGGCGATCATCGCCGCAGCCGACGTCGACCGCGGCGACAGGGCGGCCCAGATAGGCGTGCTGGTGGCCGTGACCCTGGTGGTCTTCTACCTGGCCCACGTCTACGCGGTCCTGATGGGCCGCTGGTCGGAGGAGAAGATCGTCCCCCGCTGGCCCGAGTGGAAGGCGGAGCTCAAGCGCCAGTGGCCGATGGTGAGCATCGCCGCGCTGCCAGTGGCCATTCTCCTGCTGGGCGCCTTTGACGTGGTGGGTGACCGGTTCGCCATCAACTCAGCCTTCCTCCTTTGCATCGCCGGCCTTGCCGGCACCTCCTGGTACGCCGCCCGGGAGGCCGGGGCGACGAAGGTCCAGTCGGCGCTTGCCGTCGGCCTGGCGGTGGGGATAGGCCTGGCGATCATCGCCCTCAAGGCACTGCTCAAGTGAGCCGGTAGGCTCAGGCCATGTCCGGTGACGCGCGCACCATGATCGCCCAGGCCGCCCGCGACGCGGTCGAGCAGGTTCCGGCGCTCGCCCCGCTCAAGATCGTGGTCGACGTGGAGCTTCAGGGCAGGGGGGACGTCCAGATCTTCCGCCTGCAGATGCCCGAGATCGAGGTGACGAAGGAGATGGAGCCGCCGGCCGACGCCCGGCTGCGCGTAGAGATGCGCCGTGACGAGTTCAACACGCTGGTCGAGCAGGGCTCGATCAAGGCATGGAAAAAGGCTTTCCAGTCCGGAAAGGTGAAGGTGAGCGGGGTCGACCAGTACATGAAGCTGATCGTCCAGGTTGTGGAGAAGCAGATGGCCCGCGACCAGCTCAAGAAGGCGAGCCACTGATGGCCGTCTCGGTTGCCCTCTTCGGCGACCCGGGATGCCCGTGGGGTTACTCGGCCGATCGCTGCGAGGCGGCCCTGCGCTGGCGCTACGGCGACCAGCTTGACTGGGAGCTGGTGATGATCGGCCTGGCCGAGGACGGCAGCCAGTACACCGACCGCGGCTACACGCCGGAGATGATGGCCGGCTTCCTGCCGCAGTTCTCTGCCGCCTTCGGAATGCCATTCCGCTACGAGCCCAAGGATCACGTCGCCGCCACCTCCCCGGCCTGCCGGGCCGTAGTTGCCGCCGGCCTCCAGGGTGGAACCGCCGCCGCCTTCCACGCCTTCCGCGCACTCCAGTTCATGCAGTTCACCACCGCCGGGGCCCTCGACAGCACCGAAGACATCCGGGCAGCGCTCGAAGGCGTGGAGGGGGTCGACGCCGAGGCCGTCGTGGGGGCGATCGACTCGCCCGAGGTGGTGGAGGTCTACGAGGCCGGACGGCAGAGGGCCCGCCAGGCCGCAGGGGGGCCGGCCGAGGCGCTGGGCAAGACGGCAGATACCGACGGACCGGTGCGCTACACGGCGCCGACGATCCTCTTCACCGGACCCGACGACCGCGTCCTCGAGGCCGGGGGGATGCTTCCCACCGAGGCCTACGAAATGGCGATCGCCAACCTCGACCCGTCGATCGAGCGGCGCGACCCGCCGGAGGGCCCGGCTGAGGCGCTGGCCGCGTTTCCGTTGGGCCTCACTACCGCCGAGGTGGCAGAGGTGATGCGGCCGTCCGGAATGCCCGGCGACCTCGAGGCGGCGCGAACCGCCCTCGAGGAGCTCGAAGCCGCCGGCGGCGCCACCCGCGAGACGCTCGGCGACGACGCCCTCTGGCGCGCAGCTTGACGAAAGGCCCGACGAGGGCTTCGGCCCCGGCTAGACGAGGATCAGGACACCGGTTACGGCGCTGAGCAGAAAGACGAAGACGGCTGGCGCCCAGCCGGCTTCACCGGGCTTCGACGGGAGCATGCCGTCTCCGGCGCGGATGTGAAGGCCGATGGCGAAGGCCATCAGCAGGGCGAAGCCGAATGCCGCCGCGGCGCCAAGCGCTTCGGAAACGACGCCGAGTGCGGCGAGGACGAGGCCGACGGCGGCGAGAAGCTCGAGGACGCCGGCAAGCTTGTATTGCCCCTCCGGGATGTCGAGGTGCCCAGGAGTCTCGGTGGCGAGCTTCGACCCGGAGAACTTGTTGAGCCCCGAGAGCAGGCCCACGGCGGCCAGGACGAAGGAGAGGACCATGGCGACAGTTGACATGGCCGGGAGCGTAATTGGGCGTTCCGACGAACCCCGGTAGCCTGCCTGCCGATGGGCAGCTTCCGCCTTAAAGAGGCCGGCCCGGTGCCCGAGTCGCCGGCCCGGACACGCCCAAGCGAGCGCGAGCCCTTGCGGGTAGCGGCGGTGCAGGGGCGCTGGTCGCCGGATCCCGACGCAAACCGCGCCGAGATGGCAGAGGGCGTGATGGTTGCCGCCGACGCCGGGGCCCGGCTGATCTGCCTCCAGGAGCTGACTCTCAGGCCATACTGCGCCATTGAGCGCCGCGCCGAGTCGACGACCGGCGTCGAACCCGAGCCGCTGAAGGGGGGCCCGACTCTCGGGTTCGCCCGCGAGATGGCGGCGGCCACCGGCGCGGTGATCCACGCATCCCTCTACGAAAAGTCAGGAGAGGCCGGCGAGGGCCTCGGCTTCAACACCGCGATAGCGGTGGCGCCGGGGGGAGAGCTGCTTGCCGCCACCCGCAAGCTCCACATCCCCGTGACCGCCGGTTACTACGAGGACACCTGGTTTGCCCCTGGCCCGGCCGGCGGCGGAACCCCGGTGGTTGACGTGGACGGGGCCCGCATCGGCTTCCCGACCTGCTGGGACCAGTGGTTCCCCGAGCTGGCGCGCCTCTACGCGCTGGCCGGGGCCGACGTGATCGTCTACCCGACGGCGATAGGGAGCGAGCCGGATCATCCGGACTTCGACACCGAGCCGCTCTGGCGCCAGGTGATCGTCGGTAACGGGATCGCCAACGGGACCTTCATGGTCGCGATAAACCGGACCGGCGAGGAGGGGCCGCTGACCTTCTACGGCTCGTCGTTCATCAGCGACCCGTACGGGCGTGTGCTCGTGCAGGCGGGCAGGGACGAGCTCGCCGTCCTCGTCGCCGACCTGGACCTGGACCAGCGCCGGGACTGGCTCGAGCTCTTCCCGTTCCTGGAGACGCGCCGGCCTGACGCCTACGGGCCTCTCGCCCACACCTGGGACGCCGGCGGCTGATAGGTTCGCCCGGTGCGTTACCTGACTGCCTTTGCCGCCCTCGCTGCCTCCGCCGCCGTTCTCGCGGCCTGCGGCTCGAGCGACAAGCTGAGCGAAGACCAGGAGAGCGCGCTGAAGACAAGGGCTCAGTCCTTCGAGGCGAAGGCCGACGGAATCGAAAAAGAGGTCAACGGCTGCGCCGCCCTGGCGAAGGCCGGGCAGGAGACGCAGTTCCAGAACTGCCTCAGCGACGCGCTTAAGTCCTTCGAGGCCGACATCGGATCGCTGGGTTCATACGTCGATGGGCTCGCATCCGAGGTCGAGGGCGAGTGCAAGACCAAGCTCGATGCCTGGGTCAAGACTCTTGACGACACCGGCGACAGCTTCGGCAAGGCGGCCACCGAGGCGCGCTCCGGCGAATACGACCAGATTCAGGCCACGCTCAAGGACGTCGACTACGAGAAGCTCGGCGACGTGGGCAACCAGGCCGCCACCGCCTGCAGCTCCTGAGTGTCCGTCACGCGCCGCCTGACGGCGCGCGGTCAGTCTCCTGGCGGGTCGAGCAGCCGGCCGGTATCCAGCTCGAGCACGTAGCCACTGATCCGGTCCCGGCTGGGAATCTCGGGTGCGCTTCGCAGGATCTCCAGCGTCATGGCCAGCGTGGTCTGGGGCGAGTCGGTGGCCGGAACCTCCCAGTCGACCTCGATGCCGGTGTCGCGGGCGACGTCGGCGGCGAAGACGGCGGGATCCATCCGGTGGATGCCGCAATCGGTGTGCTGGACAACGATGATCTCCTCTGTGCCCAGGAGCCGCTGGGAGGCGGCAAGGCTGCGGATCACGTCGGTGGTGGCGAGGGCCCCGGCGTTGCGGATCACGTGAGCGTCCCCGAGGCCCAGGCCCAGGAGGGCGTCGAGGTCGATCCGCGCGTCCATGCAGGTGAGAACCGCCAGACGCCGCTTCGGAGGGGAGTCCAGGTCGCACGGGGCGATGTCGCGGGGTTCGGTCACGGGGCAGTCGCGGAAGGTGGGCGCAAGGCTATGGGATGTAGACGGTTGCGCCGTTGCCGCCCCGGCAGGTGGTGCCCGTGGAGTTCGTCCGGCACTTCATCGTGTAGGTCTTCTTCGTCGCCGGGCTGTAGACCTGGATGACCGCCCCGCCGCTCGTGTCGACCCACTCCTTCGCCGTGTTGAGGGCGAAGGCGCAGGATGTGCTGGGTCCGGCGGCGACCCCGCCGCCACAGTCGCGCGACGGGCCCTGCTCCGGCGTTGTCGTTGTCGTCTGGCCCTGGGTGACGGTGGTCGTGACCTTCGGCTGCTGGGCCTTCAGCTCCTTGATCTCGTCCTCAAGCTCGGCGGCCTTGTCCTTGAGGCGCTGCTGCTCGGCGGCCTGCTCGCGGGCCTGCTCGATCTCCTGCTGGCTCTCCCCGCACCCGGCAGTCGCCACTGCGAGTATCCCCAGCGCCAACGCGGCGGCAAGCTTCGTGGGGCGGACGCGGGGCACGCGGGAAAGCTAGCGGACGCGCTGCGCCATAGTCAGGCGGCTGCCGGCGCACTGCCTCGTATAGGTTCCGGGGCCAGTCAACGCCTTCTCCCAAGGAGTCACATGAGCACCGTCATCGAGTTCACCATGCACGCCGCGCCCGGGAAGTACGAGGAGCTGATGGGC
Source organism: Solirubrobacteraceae bacterium (assembly GCA_032119675.1). Lineage (GTDB taxonomy): Bacteria > Actinomycetota > Thermoleophilia > Solirubrobacterales > Solirubrobacteraceae > F1-60-MAGs163. Next base: position 11,817 of record JAUMBN010000044.1, read on the forward strand.
GTGTACACCGAGTTTGCCGACTACATGAAGAGCAGCCACGAGGGCCTCAAGCAGGTCCTGGTCGTCGGCGATCCCGCAAGCGGGCTAGTGCGCGGCATCGGGCTCTTCGAGACCGCCGACCAGGCGGAAGCGGTCAACAGCGAGGAGAACTTCGCCGACTTCAACGCCAAGGTCGAGCCGCTGGTCTCCGCGCCGCCGGAGCGCCAGGAGCTGCACCTCGTCCATACCTGCTGAGCGGGCGGTCCCCCGCCTGTCCTCACGGTCCGGCGGTCGGGGGATCGCTACTTGAGCCGGCGGGCAATGCGCAGCGCCTCGCCGGTCGTAAACGAGCGGTACTCGCCGGTGAGCGCCGCGCCCGCGGCCGAGACGGTGCTGTAGTTGGCGAACTGGGCCCGAACGATCGCCTTCCCGACCTGCCGGTAGGCGGTGAACCCGCCCACCCAAAGGGAGAGTCCCTGCGGCTGGCCTGCCCCGACGGCCGCGGAGACGTTCTGCTCGATCGTGTAGCCCGGCATTCCCGAGGAGGTGCGGAGCGTCTTCAGCTCCTGAACGGCCTCGACCTCCACGTCTATGCCCTGGAAGGGGACCTTCGTGCCCGCCTTCGGCGCGCAGCGGCGGCGGTCGCGGTTCAGCTGCTTCCAGGCCTTCCGGGCGGCCCCGCGGCTTGCGTAGGCGTAGATGTCGGAGCTGACCACGCGCTCGGCCTTCACGTCGCTGCCGGTGCCCTCCCGGTAGAGCTCTACTACGGAGTTCTCGTGCTGGCCCGGCCTGGCCCCGAAGACCTTGTTGCCGTCCTTGTCGACGCAGGCCTCGAAGCGCTTCGTTTTCGACCCGGAGGCGTAGCTCAGCTGTCGCTCGCGGGCGCCGTTGACGAAGAAGGAAGCAGGAACGTCCGAAACCTTTAGCGAGGCACTCTCGAGGGTCGTCGGGAAGTACCAGTCGGCGAGGGCGGCCCCCGGGGCGATTGCGCAGGCGGCGGTCGCCAGCAATGCGGTGGCAAGGGCTCTTCTCACGGGCGGCATGCGCAGAAGCTAGCGGTAGCCATGGATCGCCGCGCCGCTAGGGCTGGCAGGACGGGCACCACCAGGTGGTCCGGCCCCCGACCTTCCCGCGCTCCATCAGGGTGTGGCAGCGGGGGCACTCCCGCCCGCGACGGCGGCAGGGAATCATCTCGCCCTTGTGGACGCCTCCGAGCCGGTGCGCACGTCGCGTGGCGGCGCGCAGCTTGCGCCGGAGATGGTCGAGCTGTGCGTGGTCGAGTTCACCCGCGGGATGGAGGGGCGAGATTCCGGCCTGCCAGAGCGTCTCGTCGGCGAGCAGGTTGCCCACGCCGGCCACCTTCGACTGGTCCATCAGCCGCGCCTTGACCGGGGCGCTCCCGGTCCCGACCCGGCTGCGGAACTGATCACGAGTTATCCGCTCGGCGTCCGGCCCGAGCCCCGAATGATCGGGGTTGAGGACCGCGCGGGAGAGGCGGCGCTTGTCCCGCATGACAAGGGCCCCGCCGTCGGCGAAGGCGATCTTGAGCCTGTCCCAGGCCGGATTTCGAAGTGGCTTCGGGTGGCCGGCTCCCTCGCCGGCGACGATTATCCGGCCGGCCATCCCGAGGTGAAGCCCGAGATCCGGGCCATCCCCGCCGTCGGTCTCGATCCAGAACGACTTGCCGATCCGCCCGGCGCCGGTGATTGTCCGGCCCCGCAGAGCGTCGTCAAGCTCTCCGGGCGAGTGCGGGCGGCAGACGTAAGTGTCGGAGTCGTCGACCGACTCGATCACGCGCCCCAGTGCCTTCTCCTCGACGAGGGCACGGGCCCGCTCTACCTCAGGCAGTTCCGGCATTCACCCGGATATACGCGCCGGAAGGCCGGCGGGAGCAGTGGGCCTAGAGCTCGGCGTCGCCGTCGTAGCGCTTGATGATCTTCACGGCGCCGTCCGGGGCGGCGTCGAGGCAGAGGCGGCACAGGACGCATTCGTCGACGTTCTCGTCGACCAGCTCCAGCGTCCCGCCCTCGTTGACCGCAAAGATGTCCACGGGACAGACCTCGGCCAGCTTGGCGGCCATCTCGGGGTCGGAGGCGACCGAGTCCTCGACCTCCACGGCGATGAAGATTCCCTCGGCGCGCATCACGAGTCCCTTTCGTCGATCTTGGACTGGATCAGGGCGGGGATCTCGCTGATCTCCTCGGCGACGGTTATCCCGGCCTCGGCCAGCCTCGCGATCTTCTCGGTGGCGGTGTCCTCCTTGCCCTCGACGATCGTGCCGGCGTGGCCGAAGCTCATGCCCGGCATCTCGTCCATGAAGCGGCCGGCCATGAAGGCGACGATCGGAAGGCGGGAGTTGTTCTCGGTCACCCACTGCGCCAGCTGGGCTTCCATCCGCCCGCCCGGCTCGGTGTAGATGACGATTCCCCGGGTCTGCTCGTCGGCCTCGAAGAGCGGCATCAGCTCGGCGTAGGTGGAGCCGATGATCGCGTCGCCGCCGATGGAGACCGCGGTCGACTGGCCCAGCCCGGCCGCAGTGAGGGTGGAGCTCATCTCGGTGGTCATCCCGCCAGAGCGGCTGATGACCCCGATCGGTCCCGGGGTGTAAGCCTTGGCGGCGTCCTTGGCCGGGCCGCCGATGCCGCCCATCTTGACGACGTCCGGGACGATGATCCCCAGGCAGTTCGGTCCGATTATCCGGGCGCCGTGCTGGCCGGCCAGCTCGACCATCTGGGCGACGTCCTTGCGCGGGATCCGCTCGGTGACGATGACGACCAGCTTGATGCCGTTCTCGATCGCCTCGAAGACCGCGTCGCGCGTGAAGGCGGGGGGAACGGTCACCACGGAGCCGTCGATAGGGCCGCCGTGGTGGGCGACGGCCTGCTCGACGGTGTCGAAGACCGGAACGCCGTGGACCTCGCGGCCGAGCCGGCCGGGTGTAACGCCGCCGACGACCTTGGCGCCGGTGCCGTAGTCGAGGCACTCGCGGGTGAGGTTGACCGCCTCGCGGCCGGTGATGCCCTGGACGATAAAGGTGGTGCCTGAGTCGATGAGGATGCTCACGATCCCGCTCCGATCTTCTCGACCGCCCGCCTGGCCGCCTCGTGCATCGAGACCGAGCGGTCGGCGTACTCGACCCCGTAGGCGTCGAGGATCTTGAAGCCCTCGTCCTCCCAGGCGCCCGGGATGCGGAAGATGGCGATCTTCTCCGACGGGTCCATGTCGAGCTCCAGGCAGGCCTTGATTACGCCGCGGGCGACGATGTCCACGCGGGTGTTGGAGACGATCGACATCATCACCGCGATCTTGTCGACGCCGGGCTTCTGGAGGACGAGCTTGGCCAGCCCGCAGGCCTTGGCCACCGACGGGTTTCCGCCGATCTCGCAGTAGTTGGCCGGCTCGCCGCCGTGGGCGCGGACGGCGTCGAAGAGGGTCAGCGAGCCGCCGCCGGCGCCGATGACCAGGCCGAGGTTGCCGTCGAACTCGGTGACATTTCCGGCCACGCCGCGGTGGTCCTGGGAGTCGACCTCCTCGCCCGCGAGCTCGAACGGGGTGGGCTCCCGCGCCTCACGTGTCTCCTCGTCGCCGATCTCCAGGTCGGCAAGCAGCGCCCTGTGGCGGCCGCGGGCCTCGTTCTCGATGTCCATGTGGGCGTCGAGAGCGACGAAGGATCCGTCCTTGAGCCGGCCGATGGGGTTGATCTCGGCCAGCGTCATGTCGTTGTCGACGAACAGCTGCGCGAGCTTCGTGAGGATCGGGGTGAGCTTGTTCAGCTCGCTGCCGGTCACGCCCGTCGAGGCGATCGTCTCCTTGGCCTCGAAGCCGGTGATGGGCAGGAGGTTGGAGATATGGCGCCGGCCGACCTTGTCGGGCTGTTCCTCGGCGACCTGCTCAATATCGATGCCGCCGACGGGGCTGAAGATCATCACCGGCTTCTTGGCGGTCCCGTCCCAGACCACGCCGGCGTAGTACTCCTGTTCGACCTCGGCCTTGGGGTCGACCAGCACGCCCCGCGGCATGTGGCCCCCGATCTCGAGCTCGAGGATGTCGGCCGCGTGGCCTGCGGCCTCGTCGGGCGTGGAGGCGAACTGCACGCCGCCGGCCTTCATCCGGCCGCCGCTCAGCACCTGGCTCTTGACCACCGTCTCCCCGCCGATCCGCTCGGCGGCCTCGCGGGCCTCTTCCGGCGTCCTGGCGAAGCCGAAGTCGGTGACCGGGATCCCGGCCCGCCGGACGATCTCGCGTGCCTCGAACTCGTAGAAGCGCATCAGTCGAGCCCGTAGGCGGCGGCCAGTTCGGGGTCGTCGGCGGCGAGCATCCGGGCCAGCTCGACCATGACCTGGCACTGCTTCCAGGTGGCATCGTCCTGCATCTTGCCGTCGATCATGTGGACCCCCCGGCCGTCGGGGATCGCCTCGATCACCTTGAGGGCAAACCTCACCTCGTCGGGGTCGGGGGAGAAGACCTTCCTGGCCACGTCGATCTGCGCCGGATGAAGCGACCAGGCGCCGACGCAGCCCATCAGGAAGGCCGAGCGGAACTGCGCCTCGCAGCCCTCGAGGTCCTTGATGTCGCCGAAGGGGCCGTAGAAGGGCAGGATGCCGGCGCTGGCACAGGCGTCGACCATGCGGGCGATCGAGTAGTGCCAGAGGTCCTGCTGGGCGCTGGGGCGCTCGGCCTCCGGGTTGTCGGGGTCCGGGTCCTCGACCACCCGGTAGCCGGGATGGCCGCCGCCTACGCGGGTCGTCTTCATGCGGCGCGAGGCGGCAAGGTCGGCCGGCCCGAAGCTCATCCCCTGCATGCGCGGGCTGGCGTAGGCGATCTCCTCGACGTTGGCCACCCCGAGGGCGGTCTCGAGGATCGCGTGCACGAGAATCGGCTTGTCGAGGCCGGCCTTGGCTTCCAGCTGGGCCAGAAGGCGGTCGACGTAGTGGATATCCCAGTCGCCCTCGACCTTCGGGACCATGATGACGTCGAGCCTGTCACCGATCTCGGTGACCAGGGTCGTGAGGTCGTCGAGAACCCAGGGAGACTCAAGCGAGTTGATGCGGGTCCACAGCTGCGTGGAGCCGAGGTCGGCGCTCTTGCCGATGCTCACGAGCCCCTCGCGCGCGGCCTCCTTGTTGTCGACCGGAACCGCGTCCTCAAGGTTGCCCAGGAGGATGTCGGTCTGCCTGGCGATGTCCGGCAGCTTGGCCGCCATCTTCTCGTTGCTCGGGTCGAAGAAGTGGATCATCCGCGAGGGTGTCACCGGAATCTCGTGGAGAGGCTCCGGAGCCCCGATCGCCATCGGCTTGAAGAAGTCCCTGGGGTGTCTCATGGCCCCGGAAGCTACCTACCTTCGCGCCGCGACGGCGGCTCGTGTGACAGGCTTACCGGGCACGTAATCCCCAACCCCGACCACGGAGACTCCAGACCAGATGCCAGAGAGCGGATTCACCACCGACCAGGCCGAGCGCGAGGCGTCAGGCGCCCACGCTTACGGGCGCTACCTCGAGGAGTTCGAGGTCGGTGACGTCTACAAGCACTGGCCGGCCAAGACCGTGACCGAGGCCGACGATCACCTCTTCTGCCTGATCACGATGAACCACCATCCGCTCCACATCAACGACGTTTATGCCGGTAATTCCCAGCAGGGAAAGAACGTCGTCGTAGGCCCGCTTGTCTATTCGCTGGCCCTGGGAATGAGCGTCAGCGACGTCTCGGGCAAGGCGATCGCCAACCTCGCAACGGAGGAGCTCAGCCACCCCAATCCGGTATTCCATGGGGACACCCTCTTCTGCGAGACCGAGGTGCTCGAGAAGAAGGAGTCGAAGAGCAAGCCCGACCGCGGAGTGGTCAAGGTCCATACCCGGGTCTTCAACCAGGACGGCGTCCTGGTGGCCGAGTTCAAGCGCCTCGTGCTCGTGCCGCGCCGCGAGCCGGGCGAGGCGGCCGGGGAGTAGCGTTTCCGACATGACCGACACCGCCGTCCCCACCGACAACGAAGCGCTGGCCTCCTGGGTCCAGGAGATCGCCGAGCTTGCCAAACCGGAGTCGATCCACTGGTGCGACGGCTCGGACGCCGAGTACGAGAGCCTGTGCCGGCTCCTCGTCGACAACGGCACCTTCCGCGAGCTGAACGAGGCCAGGCGCCCCAATTCGTACCTCGCCTGGTCAGACCCGGGCGACGTGGCCCGGGTCGAGGATCGCACCTTCATCTGCTCGGCCTCCGAGAGCGACGCGGGACCGACCAACAACTGGGAGGACCCGGCGAAGATGCGCGAGCAGCTCGTCGAGCTCTTCGAGGGCACGATGATTGGCCGCACGATGTACGTCGTCCCCTTCAGCATGGGGCCGCTCGGCTCCGACAAGTCGTATATCGGCGTCCAGCTGACCGACTCGCCTTACGTCGTGGTCTCGATGCGGGTAATGACCAGGATGGGCGCTGCCGCCCTGGACGAGCTGGGCACCGACGGCAGCTGGGTCCCGTGCGTTCACTCGGTCGGGATGCCGCTTGAGGACGGCGTCGAGGACGTCCCGTGGCCCTGCAACGAGGAGAAGTACATCGTCCACTTCCCCGAGACGCGCGAGATCTGGTCCTACGGCTCGGGTTACGGAGGCAACGCGCTGCTGGGCAAGAAGTGCTTCGCGCTGCGGATTGCCTCGGTGATGGCCCGCGACGAGGGCTGGATGGCCGAGCACATGCTGATCCTCAAGCTCACCTCCCCGGAGGGGAAGGCGAAATACATCGCGGCGGCATTCCCGTCGGCATGCGGGAAGACCAACCTGGCGATGCTGATCCCGACCCTCGAGGGCTGGACGGTCGAGACGATCGGCGACGACATCGCATGGATGAAGTTCGGCGACGACGGGCGCCTCTACGCCATCAATCCGGAGGCGGGCTTTTTCGGCGTGGCCCCCGGCACCAGCGACAAGAGCAATCCGAACGCGATGGCGACCATCGCCGGGAACACCGTATTCACCAACTGCGCCCTCACCGACGACGGCGACGTGTGGTGGGAGGACATGACCGACGAGCCGCCGGCCCACCTGACCGACTGGCACGGCAACGACTGGACCCCGGACTCCGACACCCCGGCAGCCCACGCCAACGCCCGCTTTGCCGCTCCGGCGGCGCAGGACCCGGCCATCGCCCCCGAGTGGGAGGACCCGGCCGGCGTGCCGATAGACGCCTTCCTGTTCGGCGGGCGGCGCGCAACGGTGGTGCCGCTGGTGCGAGAGGCGTTCGGCTGGGACCACGGCGTCTTCATGGGCGCCACGATGAGCTCGGAGATGACCGCGGCGGCGGCCGGCGGCGTTGGGCAGCTGCGCTTCGACCCGATGGCGATGCTGCCGTTCTGCGGCTACAACATGGCCGACTACTTCGGTCACTGGCTCGAGCTCGGCGGGCGCGAAAACGTCCAGATGCCGAAGATCTTCTACGTCAACTGGTTTCGCAAGGACGACGACGGGCGCTTCCTGTGGCCCGGGTTCGGCGAGAACAGCCGCGTCCTGGAGTGGGTCTTCCGCCGCTGTGACGGCGAGGGAGAGGCTTCGGAGACCGCGATCGGCCTCGTTCCCGACCCGGCCGACCTCGACACCGACGGGCTCGACATCGACCAGGCCGACCTTGATGCACTCCTGACCGTGGACGACGCGGCCGTGGCGGCAGAGCTCCCGCAGGTGCGCGAGCACCTCGAGAAGTTCGGTGACGACCTCCCCGCCCCGGTGATGGAGCAGCTCGAGGCGCTCGAACAGCGCCTGTCGGCCTGAACTTCCCGGAAGCTAGTGCTGGGTGTCGCCGGTCGCGGCCGGCGGCCGGCTCTCCTCGGCCAGTGAGGTGATGGTGAGGGGTCCGCGGGCGGCCTCTTCGAGAACGTCGCCGGCCTCCTCGAGCGACCGCGCATAGAGCTCCACGAGCATGTGGACCGCGATCTCGTCCTCCTCGTGCTTGTGGAAGCGCACGTGGACGAAGAACTCCCGCGTGCCGTTCTCACCGAAGGCCGCGTAGGCCAGCGACTCGCCGGCCTCCGGCCCCGAGCAGGCCTCGACCGCGTCGGCTCCGACGGTGACCGTGCAGGAGGCCACGCAGGGGGTCCCCGCGACCATGCGCTCCCAGCGGTCCTCGAGCGGGACTATCCGCCCGTCGGCGAACCCCAGGTGCGGCTGGTCGTGCATGCAGTCCAGGCACTGGACGACCGCCTCCTGGAGCTCGTCGATCACCTCGGCGCGCTCGCCGGTTGCCGGGTCGACCCGGTGGATTCCCTCGTAGTGGACCTGCACCTCAAGATCGGTCGACCAGCACCGGTAGCAGCGCAGCCAGGCGTTGGTCTCGGCTCCGGGCTTCACGGCGGCCATTCTAGGCGGCTACCGTCCCACCGGTGGGAGAAGAGAGGCGAAGCGACGTGTTCGGGGCGGTCCTGGCGGGCGGTGCCGCCAGCCGCATGGGGGGAGAGAAGGCCGGCGCCGTGCTGGATGGCCGTCCCCTGGTCGAATACCCGCTTCGCGCGCTGATGGCCCGTCTCCGGGACGTGGCGGTTATCGCCAAGGCGCAAACCGTCCTGCCGGGGCTGCCCGACGGGGTGACACGGGTAGACGAGCCGGACGAGCCGCGCCACCCCGCCGCCGGGATCGTCGCTGCCCTGGAGGCGGCCGGCGGACGGCCCGCACTGGTGCTCGCCTGCGACCTGCCGCAGGCCGGGGAGGCCACCGTCGACGCGCTGCTGGCCGAGCCGGCCGGTGGCTCGCTGGTGGTCGCGGCCGCATCGCAGGGGCGGGTGCAGCCGCTGATGGCCCGCTACGAGCCCGGCGCCCTGCTCGCGCTGGCCGGTTTCGACCCAAATGTCTCGGCGACCGGGCTGGCACTCGGCCTCGGGGCGTCGATCGTGGCCGTTCCCGACGAGGCCGCCGTGGGCGTCAACGACTCCGGCGAGCTCGAGGAGCTCAGCCGCCGATGGCGCTCATCGTCCGGGCCGGCTGGATGAAGCCGGGCTCGCCTACGTGATGCTTGAGCTCCTTGCGCCAGACGGCCGCGCGGATCAGCTCCTCCAGGTCGTCGTCGCCGGCCCCTGACCGAAGCGGCTCGCGCAGGTCGGTCTCGGTGAGGGAGAAGAGGCAGGTCCGCAGCTTCCCTTCGGCGGTGATCCGGATCCGGTTGCAGTCGGCGCAGAAGGGTTCGCTGACCGGGCTCACCAGCCCGATCGAACCGCGGCCGTCGGCAAAGCGCCAGACGCGGGCCGTCGAGCTCGGCTCGCGTGGGAGGGGCTCGAGCGGGGATATCCGGTCGATCTCGGCCCGGATCTCCTCACCTGTGAGCACGTCGGCGGGCCGCCACGAGCGGTCGGCGTCGAGCGGCATGAACTCGATGAACCGGACCTCGTAGGGGGTTCGGCGGGCGAAGTCGACGAAGGCGGGCAGCTCCTGCTCGGTGAAGCCCCTGATGGCCACGGCGTTGACCTTGATCGGGTGGGCCTCGGGGTGGCGGGAGAGCTCCTCCAGGCCGGTCAGCACCCGGTCGAGCGCGTCGCGGCGGGTGAGCTCGTAGAAGCGGTCGCGCTGGAGCGAGTCGATCGAGACGTTGAAGCGGTCGACCCCGGCCTCGACCAGCGCGGCAGCATCACGCTCGAGCAGGAAGCCGTTGGTGGTGACCGCCAGCTCGGCGACGTCCTCCAGTGAGGAGAGCATCGCGGCAAGGGCGGGGAAGTCCCGGCGAACGAGGGGTTCGCCGCCGGTCAGGCGAACGTCGCAGACCCCCATCGAGGAGAGCAGCGCCACGAGCCGCTCGATCTCCTCGAAGGTGAGGACCGAGTCGCGCTCCAGCCAGGGCAGCCCGTCGGCGGGCATGCAGTACTGGCAGCGCAGGTTGCAGCGGTCGGTGACCGAGATCCGCACGTCCCCGATTGCCCGGCCGTGGCCGTCGACCAGCTGCTCGCGGGCGCTCATGCGACCAGCTCTTCTACTGCCTCGGCGAAGAGGGTGGTGTGGAGGTCCACGTCGGCGTCGGTGGTGGCGGGGGCCATCAGCGCCATGTTGTGGAAGGGCGTGATGATCAGCCCGCGGTTGAGGGCGTGGACATGCAGGTAGCGCTCGAGGTCGTCGTCGTGCGAGTGGTAGGCGACGGTGCCGTTACGGGCCGGCTCGGGGAGGAACTGGTACTCGGCGCGGCAGCCGAGCTGCGTGATGTTCCAGGGCACGCCGGTTCTCTCGATGGTGGCGTTGACGCCGTCGGCAAAGCGCGAGGCAAGGGGAATCGTGTGCGCGAACGCCGTCTCGTCGAGGGTGGTGGTGAGGGTGGCACGCATCGCTGCCGCCGAGAGCGGGTTCCCGGCGAGGGTCCCGCCCACGCCGCCGGTGTCCTCGTAGTCGCCGTGGGGGTCGCTGAGGACGCGCTCGCTCAGCTCGGCGGAGAGGCCGAGCGCCCCGCAGGGGACGCCTCCGCCGATCGCCTTGCCGATGGTGAAGAGGTCGGGCTCGAGCCCCCATGAGGCCGTGCAGCCCCCGGGCCCCTCGGAGAAGGTGT
>JAUMBN010000045.1:0-6183 GCA_032119675.1 Solirubrobacteraceae bacterium
TACGGACGACCACGAACAGGTCGCCGGAGGAAGCCCGGGCTACGACCCCAAGGTCGGGGCGCGGGTCGGGCTGCACACAGCTGCGCGAAGCCCGGGCGACCTTTCGCATGACCTTGCCCGAGGCAGCCAGCCAGCGGAACCGGACCGTCGCCCGGTAGGCGCTGCCCAGGCGCAGGGCGCTCACCTGCTTGGTGACCTTCAGCCCGCCGGCGCCGGGGGCGGCCGAGTCCCAGGTCCCGAAGGTCGGCACCCCGGAGACCGGCTTCCAGATCCCGCCGATGTCGGGCCGGCTGAGGAGCTCGAAACGCATCTGGAGCCGGCTCGACCGGGCCAGGGCGGGCATGGTGGCGCTGAAGACCGCCGAGCGGCCTGCCTCGCCGGATGTCGAGCAGCTCTCGAGCGAAGCGCCGAGCCCGACGCTGGCCGCCGAGTCGGCCGGGGCCGGGGCAGCACCGGCCGGGGCGGCCACGGCCACCGCGGCGAATGCCGCCGCAAGGGCGCTCGAGGGCAAGAAGAAGCGGGCCATCAGCCTTTACTAACACGGCCGTCCCGCAAACGTTGCGGTAGGGCCTGCGGGAAGCTCAGGTGACCTGGTAGAGCGGGCCGTCGCCGCCCTCGGGCGTGGTGAGCCGGCCGCCCTTGGCCGTGATCGCGCCGCACTGGACGCAGTTGGTGTAGTTGACGGTCACGTCGACGTTGCCCTCTTCGGGCGCATCCTCCGGGATCTCGTAGACCCCGGCCGGGCACATCCACTTCCAGGTCTCGGCCACCACGCGGGGGACGTTGGTCTGGACACGGATGTGGTTGGGGGCGTCGTCACGGGTCTGGTTGCCGGTGATGTAGACGCTCGAGAGCTTGTCGAAGGTGTACTTGCCGTCGGGCTGGACGTAACGCTTGTCGGTGTTACCGATGAACATCGGCTGGGCGTCGTTTCGGTGAAGCGACCAGCGTCCGCCGGGGAACCGGCCCTTGGAGGCGATCATCAGGTTGACGATCGGCCCTCCCTGAAGGAAGCCCTTGGCGAACGGCTGGCGGACGTTGCGCACCTCGTAGAGGTCGCGGCCGATGACCGAGTCCTCGACCGCGTCCTCGTAGGCCTCCAGGGCCTCGCCGCGGGCGAGCGACGCGTAGATGGCTTCCGCCGCGAGGATCCCCGACTGGATCGCGTAGTGAACTCCCTTGAGGGCGGCCGTGTTGACCATGCCGGCCGAGTCGCCGACGATGACCGCGCCGGGCATCGAAAGCTTGGGCATCGCCCAGTAGCCGCCGGCCGGGAGCGCCTTGGCGCCCCAGGCGACGCGCTCGCCGCCGTCCAGGATCTTCCTGACCAGCGGGTGCGTCTTGAAGGTCTGGAGCAGGTCGTGGGCCGAGGTGGTCGCATCGGCGTAGTCGAGGTCGACCACGAAGCCGATTGAGACCATGTCGTCGCCGGTCTTCTCGTCCTTCATCGGGTAGATCCAGGAGCCGCCGATCTGGTGGTACTTGGAGGAGAGGTGAAGCGGCCAACCGCCGAGGGTGTGGATGACGCGGTCGAGTGGCTTGGGGACCTTCCAGACCTCCTTGACGCCGAGCTCCCACACCATCGGCTCGCGCCCCTCGGCGAGGTCGAACTCGCGGATCGCCGCGCCGGTCAGGCTGCCCCAGCAGCCCTCGGCCAGGACGGTGGCCTGGGCGGTCACGTCGGCACCCGGCTCGAAGTTGGACATCTCCCCGCCGTCCTTGTCGCGACCCTTGTCGCCCGAGCGCACGCCACGGACGACACCGTCTTCGACGAGCAGTTCGGTGGCGGAGGTCTCGGTGAGGATGTAGGCGCCGTTCTCCTCGGCCTTCTCCTGCATGAAGCGGCACATCTCGGAGACCGAGATGACCTCGTTGCCGTGGTTCTTCTGCGGCGGGGGCGGCGGAATCCGGACCTTGGTCTTCGAGCTCGGGAGCAGGTAGACCGACTCCTTCTTGACCTCGCCGTAGGCGAAGCCGGCCTCGCGCCACTCCTCGCGCGTCATCTCGGGGAAGAGCTCCTCAAGCGGACCGGGGCGCATCACGGCTCCGGAGAGGTTGTGGCCCCCGCAGCTCTTGGCCTTCTCGATCACCGCAACCGGGACCTCGCCGAGGCGCTCCAGCGTCTCGGGGTCGTCGGCCAGCAGCTGCAGCAGCCGGTTGGCGCAGGCAAGGCCGGCGGTGCCGCCGCCGACGATTGCCACGCCGACGTCGATCCGCTCGTCCTCGTGGTCGAGCTCACGCTTGATGAACTCGCCCGGGGAATCGACCGGGGGCGGGTACGCGCCGGGAACCACCTTGCCGTTGCTGCCGGCCATGGCTCAGCCGCCCTTCTTGGCCTTAACCGCCTCGGTCAGCTTCGGCATGATCTTGTTGAGATCGCCGACGATGCCGAGGTCGCTGAACTCGAAGATCGGGGCGTTGGCGTCCTTGTTGATCGCCACGATCGTCTCCGAGCTCTGCATGCCGACCTTGTGCTGGATCGCGCCGGAGATGCCGGCCGCCAGGTAGAGCTTCGGCGCGACCGTCTTGCCGGTCTGGCCGATCTGCCCGGCGTACGGGAACCATCCGGCGTCGACGACCGCGCGGGTCGCGGCGACGGCTGAGTTGCCCCCGAAGGCACCGGCGAGGTCTTCGCAGAGCTGGAAGCCCTCTTCGCTGCCCAGGCCGCGGCCGCCGGCGATGAGGACGTCGGCGCCCTCGATGTCGACCTCCGCGCCCCGCTGCTCGCCGCGGGTGACCATCGTCGCCTGCGAGCTGAACGAGGAGTAGTCGACGCTGAGGTCCTCGACCGTGGCGCTTCCGCCGGACTCGTTGATCTCGAACGCGTTGAGGCGTCCGATGATGATGCCGAGGCCGCTGCGGAAGGAGATCTCGGAGATCGCTGAGTCACCGAGGATCGGGCGTTCGGCGACGAGCTTGCCGCCCTCGGCGCGGACCGCGGTGACCTCCATCGCCACGCCGGCGTCGAGGCGCGCGGCCAGCCCGGCCCCGATCTCGAAGCCGAGAAGGCCGCCCCCGAAGAGCGCGTAGCCGTAGTCGCCGGCCCCGACGGCGGCGGCCATCGCGTCGACGACCGGCTGGGCGAGACCCTCCGGCCCCTCGACGCGCAGGACCTTGGTGGCCCCGAAGTTGCCGAGCGAACTGCAGAGGTCGTCGCTGACGCCCTCGCCGACGACGATCGCATGGGCCTCGCCACCGATCTCGGAGGCGAGCTTGGCAGCCTCGGAGACGGCTCCGAGGGAGTTCTTATTGAAGGCACCCTCGTACTGGAGGGCGTAAACCAGGATGTTGGCCATACTCAGATCAGCTTCCTCTCGTCAAGCCACGCGACGATCTGCTCGACCGTCTCGTTGGTGTCCTCGTCTTCGATGATCTTGCCCGACTCCTTCTTGGGCGGTTCCTTGGAGCCGGTCCACTGGGCGGCGGAGTTGTCTCCCCCGACCTTCGACCCGTCGATTCCGACGTCGCCGGCCGCAACCTTCTCCAGCGGCTTCTTCTTGGCCCCCATGATCGCCTTGAGAGACGGGTAGCGGGGCTCGTTGATCGCGTCGCCGACCGAGATTACGGCGGGCAGTGCGATTTCGACGGTGTCGTAGCCGTACTCGGCCTGGCGCTCGGCTCGGAGTTTGTCGCCGTCGACGTCGATCTTGATCACCTGGGTCAGCGAAGGCATCTCCAGGTGATCGGCGACGACGGCGCCAATCGTGTAGCACTCGCCGTCATCGGACTGCTGGCCGAGCAGCACCAGGTCGGGCTTCTCGCGCTCGAGGACCTGGGCGAGCGCGTAGCCGGTGGCAGCCACGTCCGAGCCGGCGAGGGCGTCGTCGCTCAGGTGAATGGAGCGGTCGGCCCCGAGCGAGACGGCCTTGTGGAGGGCGCGCTCGGCAGAGTCGGGGCCCATCGACACGGCCACGACCTCCTCGACCGGCAGCGCGCCGCTCTCCTTGAGCTGCATCGCCGCCTCGATGGCGTGGGTGTCGTAGGGGTTGAGGTTCTTCTCGCCGCTTCGGTCCATGCGACCCGTGGACGGGTCGATTCGCTTCTGGACGGCGGCGTCGGGGACTTCCTTGACGAGAACGCAGATCTTCACTTCGGATTCTCCTGTTTCGGACGTTGTTGGCAGTCTATCGGGGCGGTTGACTGACTAGTCAGTCGGGTGCTGCGGTTTCGGCTCCGGGACGAGAATCCCGCAGATCTAGCGCGGTTCTCTCTCCTCTACGGAGCCGGAGATGAAGTCGATGATCGCCTGGGTGGGAGTGCCCGGCGTGAAGACCTCGGCGACCCCCAGCTCCTTGAGCTCCGGGATGTCGTCGGCGGGGATCGTGCCGCCCACGGTGACCAGCACGTCGTCGATCCCCTGCTCGCGCAGCAGGTCGACGACCCGGGGCACCAGAGTCATGTGCGCGCCGGAGAGGATCGAGAGGCCAACGGCGTCGGCGTCCTCCTGGACGACGGTCTCGACGATCTGTTCCGGGGTCTGGTGCAGCCCGGTGTAGATGACCTCCATGCCCGCGTCGCGCAGCGCGCGGGCGATGATCTTCGCGCCACGGTCGTGGCCGTCGAGGCCCGGCTTGGCCACGACTACGCGGATCTTCTGTGTTGCGGGAGCGTTCATGGGGCGACGGTCAGCGGACCGGAGGGTACCCCCTCCAGCCTGTCGCCGCCGCGCGGGGTCAGCGGACCCGGACGGCCAGCCTCTGGCCGGAATGGAGCGTGCAGATGAGGGTCACGGCGTTCGACACGCGAACCGCGCCGCTTCCCGAGCGCCGGTTGGAGATCAGCACCCTGCGGCCGAGGGCAACGTTGTGGACGCCCCGGCCGCGCCAGACGAACCTCAGCGTCGTCCCGCGGCTCACCGTGATGGCGCGCGGCGAGAAGAAGTTGTCCCTCACCTGAATCGTTCGCGTTGCCGAGGCGCCGGCGAGCGGGCCGGCGAGCGGGCCGGCGAGCGGGCCGGCGAGCGGGCCGGAGGTGGCCATCGAGGAGGCCGGCAGGGCGGCGACGGCTGTCGCTGCGAGGGCTGTGGCAAAGGCAATCTTTAGACGCATCGTCCAGCGATCATAACCGCCCGCGAGCGTTCGGGCGCCGGTTGGCCGGATTCGGCCGCGGTGAATCTCCGCCGGGAAGGCGTGGCTAGAAGACCGGCTGCTCGGTGAAGCCGCCGAAGACCTCCTGGAGCGACTCGATGACCTCGCCCTCGCTGGCCCAGGCGCGAGCGCAGGTGACCAGGTGGGGCATCAGGTTCTCGTCCTCGCGGGCTGCGGCCTGGCGCAGCGCGGCCAGCGAGGCCTCGACCTCGGCGCCGTCGCGACGGGCCCGGACACCGGCAAGGCGGTCGACCTGCTCGCGCTCGACCTCGAGGCCGATCTTGAGGATCGGGGTCTCGCCGTCGTCGCCGTCGGTGAAGTCGTTTACCCCGACGACGACCCGGCGGCCGGAATCGATCTCCTGCTGGAGCTCGTAGCTGGCGTCGGCGATCTCGCGCTGGGGGTAGTTCTGCTTGACCGCCTCGACCATGCCGCCGAGTTCGTCGATGCGGCGGAAGTAGTCGTAGGCCTGGCGCTCCATCTCGTCGGTGAGCGCCTCTACGAAGTAGGAGCCCCCGAGCGGGTCGATGGTGTTGGTGACGCCGGTCTCGAAGGCGATGATCTGCTGGGTGCGCAGCGCGACGCGCACCGCCTCCTCGGTCGGCAGCGCCAGCGCCTCGTCGTAGCTGTTGGTGTGGAGCGACTGGGTTCCGCCGAGGACGCCGGCGAGAGCCTCGATCGCGGTGCGGGTGATGTTGTTCAGCGGCTGCTGGGCGGTGAGCGAGACGCCGGCGGTCTGCGTGTGGAAGCGCATCAGCCAGCTCTTCGGGTCCTTGGCGCCGAAGGTCTCCCGCAGCTCGCGGGCCCAGATCCGGCGCGCGGCCCGGTACTTGGCGATCTCCTCGAAGAAGTCGATCTGCGCGTTGAAGAAGAACGACAGCCGCGGCGCGAACGAGTCGACGTCGAGGCCGCGCTCGACCGCCTGCTCGACGTAGGTCAGCCCGTCCTTGAGCGTGAAGGCCAGCTCCTGGGCGGCCGTGGCCCCCGCCTCGCGGATGTGGTAGCCGCTGATCGAGACCGGGTGCCAGCGCGGCATCTCCTTCGAGCACCACTCGATCATGTCCCCCATCACCCGCATTGCCGGGTCGATCGGGAA
>JAUMBN010000046.1:0-3623 GCA_032119675.1 Solirubrobacteraceae bacterium
GGGGCCAGTCGATGATCGTCGGCCCCTGGGGGGAGGTGCTGGCCCGGGCGCCCGAGCACGGTGAGGCCGTACTCGTCGCAGACCTCGAGCTGGGCTCGCAGGAGGAGCTGCGGGCCACGATGCCGGTGTTCGAGGCCCGGCGAAGCGACGTGTACGCCGACCCAGGCCCGATACTCGAGCAGTGACGACCAGGGGCTCAGAGCAGGCGCTGGAGAAGCGCCGGCAGATCCTCGACGCCGCGGTGCAGGTCTTCGCGCGCGAGGGCTTTTACGGCTGCCGGGTCTCGGACATCGCCGACGAGGCCGGCGTCGCCTACGGGCTGGTCTACCACTACTTCAGCTCCAAGGACGAGATCCTCGACACCCTCTTCCTTGAGCGCTGGAACCTGCTGCTCGAGGCGATCTCGCAGGTCGACGAGGGTGACCTGCCTCCCCGCGAGAAGCTCTACGAGATCGCCTCCTTCATCGTCGAGTCCTACCGCCACGACCCCGAGTTGATGAAGGTGATCATCGTCGAGGTGACGCGTGCGGCCAACTCGTTCGGGCGCCGGCACCTGGAGAAGATCCGTGAGGCCTACGACCTGATCGCGGGGATCGTGGCCCAGGCCCAGGCCGCCGGCGAGCTTCGCGAGGACATCACCCCTGCATTTGCCGCCATGGCCTTCTACGGGGCGATCGAGCAGGTCCTCACCGGCTGGATCTTCGACGTGCTGCCCGGAGCGCCGCAGGACTACGACGAGGCCAAGAGCTTTGTCGTGACCACGATCTGGGACGGCCTGGCTCGCTGAACGGGCCGGCCCGGCGCCCTCCTTGGTGGTGCCGGGCGAAGTGCAGCGGGGTATCGGCGGTGCGCTAGGGTCAGCGCCCGATGGACAACGAGATCGTCAAGCGCCTGATGTGGATGGGTTTCGTGGCCGGTATCGAAGCCCTCGCGAGCATCGCGGCCATTCGCTTCGCCGGGTTCCTCTGGGCTCGCATCTTCGGGGAGGACCCACCGGTATGAGCACCGACCCGCTGGGAGAGGCGCTGGGCGCGGGCGAGCCTCCCGCCACGGCGCAGCCCGGCCAGCCTGCCCCGCCTGTCACTCCGCAGCCAGGCCCGGCAGCGGGCCAGCCCACGGCGGCCCCGGCCTACCAGGCCGCGCCTGCCTACCAGCCATCTTCCGCCAATGACCCGCAGGCCCAGCCCACCTGGAGCGAGCCCGGGCAGGAACGCTCGCTGGTCGAGAGGCGCCCGGAGATCCTCGTCGGCGCTGCGCTTGCCGGCGGCTTCCTCGCCGCCCAGCTCCTGGGCCGGATCAGGGGGCGCTGACCGGTGCCTGGCCCGCAGGGACCCCATCCGGAGGAGACCGCCCTCGCCCAGGCGATCCGGCGCGTAACCGAGGACACGCAGGGGCTGGTCCGCGATCAGATCGACCTCGCCAAGCTCGAGATCCAGCAAAAGGCCTCGGTCTTTGGGCGGGGTACGGCGATCGGGGTCGCCGCCGGAGTCTTCATCCTGGGGGCGCTGCTGCTGATCATCGAGGGCCTCAGCTGGATGGCCTGGTACCTCCTCTTCCCGGACGATGCCTTCTTCCTCGGCTTCTTCCTGATCGCCCTGATCCTGATCATCCTCGGCGTGATTGCTGGCCTGCTGGCCGCCAAGGCGCTGCGAAAGGCCCGGGCGCCGGTGCCCGACGACGCGCTGGCCGCCGCCCGCCAGACCCAGGAGACCTTCAGCGAGGAGGCCCACCTGCTCCGCGAGCAGGTCAAGGAGGCCGTGACCGTGCCCGAAGAGGAGCGCCCGCAGTGAACTACCAGCCGCGACCAGCCCGCACCCCGGACGAGCTCCGGGCCTCGATCGCCCAGCGGCAGGGCGCCCTCGCCGCCTCCCTTACCGAGCTTCGCCAGGAGATCGTGACGATCGCCGACTGGCGCGCCCAGATCAACCGCAATCGCGGCAAGGTCCTGGCCGGCGCGGCGGTCGCCGGCTTCGTGCTCGGCGGCGGCATCGCCGCCGTGATCGGCCGCCGGCGCTAGCGGCTCAGGCTTCGAGCAGCTCGGGGCGGATTCCGGCGACGCCGAGCATCCCCGGGCCGCCGTAGGTCCCGATAACCGGGCCGGCCTCGGAGATGAGCATCGGGTCGCTGCCGAAGATCTCCCGCCCGGCGTCGGCCAGCGCCTCGGCCTCCTCGGGAGACTGGATGTGCTGGATCCCGTAGACCGTGGCCCCTGCGTCGTGGCGCTCGCGCAGCAGCTCGATCATGCGCTCGAAGCGGCGCTTCGAGGTCCTGACCCGCTCGACCGGCACCACCTCGCCGTCCATGGTCAGGATCGGCTTGACCTTCAGGGCGCCGCCGACCCAGGCCTGCGCCTTGCCGATCCGGCCACCGCGCTGGACGTACTCGAGGGTGTCCAGGGAGAACCAGATCCGGTTCTCGTCGGCGGCCTGCTGGGCGCGGTCGCGGACCGCCTCCACGTCGCGGCCGCCGCGGGCCGCGCTCGCCGCGGCGATGGCGATGAAGCCGAGCCCGGCGCAGACGCTCTTGGAGTCGACGACTTCGACGCGGCGCTGGCTGCCACCGGCCGCAACCTCGTCGGCGGCCTGGCGTGCGCTGTCGACGGTTCCGGATATGTCCCCGCTCAGGTGAACTGAGACGATGTCGCTGCCGGACTCGAGGATCGGTTCCCAGGCTTCCAGGAAGTCCCCGACCGAAGGCTGGGAGGTCGTGGGGAGGTCTCCCTTGGCTCGAAGCCGGTCGTAGAAGGCCTGGAAGTCGGCCATGTCGGATTCGCGGGTCAGCTCGTCCCCGTCCTTGACGTAGAGGCTGACCTGTTCGATGCCGTAGGCGTCCATCAGGTCGCGTGGCATGTAGTGGGTGGTGTCGGTGACGACAGTTACTGGCATTTGCGCGAACCCTATTGGACCGCGGGTACGCTTCGCCGGTGGCCACCCTCTATCGATGCCGGCTGCCCGGCGACCGGCTCTGCGCCTGCGGGAAGGTAGCTCGCGAACTCCGACGGCAGGGGTTCGAGTTTGACGAGGTCCGCGTCGCCTGGCTGCGTCGTGACCGCGACGAGGTGCAGGGCCTCAGCGGCCAGAGGGTGGTTCCCCTCCTGGTCACCGACGAGGCCACGATCTGCGACTCGCGGCGGATCGTGGAGCACCTGCGCCGCCGCGCCGCCTCCGCCGAGCCCGCGGAGTCCCCGGTGGAAGAGCCTGTCGTCGATGAGCCCGTTTCGGATGAGCTCTTTCCCCAGGAGCCGCGTCCGGGCGGGCCCGTCGTGGGAGATCCCGCTGAAGTTGAGGTGTCCGCAGCAGCAGAGGTGGCCGCCGAGGTCGAGCCGGTGGCTGCCGGTCAGCTGGCCATCGACTACTTTCAGCCCGCGGGGCGCACCTCGACCGTCGGGCCCGGCATGGGGGAAGAGGCGCTCCGGGAGTCCAAAGATGGTTCCCCCGCAAGCGGTGCCGGCATCCACGCGGGCAGCACATCGGAAGCACCCGTCGTGATTTCCGTCCTCCACTACAGCGGTCGCAAGGCCCGCACGCCCATTCGGCCGCAGCCCGGTGCAGGCGCGGGTCGCGAGAGGGAGGCCGTGGACGCTGAAGGTACCCCGGAGGAGCGCAGGAGCCTCAGAGGCAACG
>JAUMBN010000047.1:0-29204 GCA_032119675.1 Solirubrobacteraceae bacterium
TTCCCGCTGTCCATTCGACTTCTTCTCCTCCCCCCTCGGGGGGAATAACGCGCCGGCGGCCGCGCAGCCGCGAGCAACGACGAAGAAGCACGGAAGGACAGATCGCAGGAAAGGAATGACACGATGGACCGCAGCCAGGTATTGATTTTCGACACGACTCTCCGGGACGGTGAGCAGTCCCCAGGCATCTCGCTGAATGCCTCCGAGAAGCTTGAGATCGCTCACCAGCTCGCCCGGCTCGGGGTCGACATCATTGAGGCCGGCTTCCCGATCGCCTCTCCCGGCGACTTTGAGGCGGTGCGCGAGATCGCCCGGCAGGTGGAAGGGCCGGTGATCTGCGGGTTGGCGCGGGCCAACGCGACCGACATCGAGACGGCGTGGGAGGCGGTGCGCGATTCCGGGCGCCCGCGAGTCCACACCTTCGTGTCGACCTCGGACATCCACATCGAGTACCAGATGCAGAACTCCCGAGAGGACGTCAAGGGCCTGGCGCGCGCTGCGGTGGCGCAGGCGCGCGGGCTCTGCGAGGACGTCGAGTTCTCCCCGATGGATGCGACCCGGGCTGACGTCGAGTTCACCGCCGAGGTCTGCCAAATCGCCATCGACGAGGGCGCCAGGACGATCAACATCCCGGACACCGTCGGCTACACGATGCCCGAGGAGTACACGCGGTATATCGAGCGCCTCTATGAGTTCGCCCCCGGCTTGAAAGACGTCACGCTCTCGGTCCACTGCCATGACGACCTCGGGCTGGCCGTGGCCAACTCGTTCGCGGGCGTGCTCGCAGGCGCGCGGCAGGTCGAGTGCGCGATCAACGGAATCGGCGAGCGGGCCGGCAACGCAGCGCTGGAGGAGGTCGTGATGCTGCTCCACACCCGCGCCGCCGACCTCGATGGCCTCTACACCGACGTGAAGACCACCGAGCTCTCACGCACCAGCCGCCTGGTGTCGAGGCTGACCGGCTACGCCGTCCAGCCCAACAAGGCGGTGGTCGGGCGTAACGCTTTTGCCCACGAGTCCGGGATCCACCAGGACGGCGTGCTCAAGGAGCGCACGACCTTCGAGATCATGGACGCGACGACCGTCGGCCTGGAGACCAACCAGATCGTGCTGGGCAAGCACTCGGGCCGCCACGCCCTCAAGCAGGCGCTGGAGGAGCTCGGCTACCGCGTCGACGGCCAGGCATTGAATACCGCCTTCAAGCGCTTCAAGGAGATCGCCGACCGCAAGAAGCAGGTGACGGCGATGGACCTCGAGGCGCTGATGACCGACGAGCTGCGCGAGGAGGCCGGCTACACGCTGGTCTCGTTCGAGCTGAGCGACGGAACCGGCAGGGCGCCGGTGGCGGTCGTCGAAGTCGAGGATCCTGACGGCAAGGTCCTGCGCGGGCGGTTCGAGGGCGACGGCTCCGATGGCGCCAACGGCCCGGTCGATGCGATCTTCAAGGCCGCCAACGAGGCTGCGGGTATCCATGCCTCGCTGCGCGAGTTCCGGGTCGATGCCGTGACCGAGGGCCAGGACGCCCTCGGCGAGGTGAACGTCGTGATCGAGCTTGACGGGGAGGTCTCCTCCGGCCAGGCGGTCTCGACCGACATCCTCGAGGCGGCGGCCAGCGCCTACGTGCGTGCCCTGACGCTGGTGGCGCGCAAGAGCGCCGAGGGCGCAGGGCGCAAGCCCCGGCCCGAAGACACCGAGCCGGTGCCGGAGGCGACCCCCTGAGGCGGCCACGCCGTTGCCACCATCTCTGACATCCTGAAAGGCCGAAAAGCACCGCGAGCATGAACAATCCAACGACACTCTTCGACAAGATCTGGGCCGACCACGAGGTCTCCGACGGCCTTATCTACATTGACCTGCACCTCGTTCACGAGGTGACCAGCCCGCAGGCCTTCGACGGCCTGCGCCTGGCCGGCCGCCCGGTCCGCCGCCCGGACCGCACGGTGGCCACCGCCGACCACAACGTCCCGACCGACGGCACTCCCGTCGCGGCCCGGATCAAGGACGAGCTCAGCCGCGTCCAGGTCGAGGCGCTGGAGGCAAATTGCGCCGAGTTCGGGGTCCCCGTCTACTCGCTGGGCTCCGAGCACCAGGGGATCGTTCACGTGATCGGCCCCGAGCTCGGCCTCACCCAGCCGGGGATGACGATCGTCTGCGGCGACAGCCACACCGCCACCCACGGCGCCTTCGGGGCGCTGGCATTCGGGATCGGCACCAGTGAGGTCGAGCACGTGCTTGCCACTCAGACCCTCGTCCAGCGCAAGCCGAAGTCGATGCGCATCAACTACGTGGGGGAGATGGGCTACGGCGTGACCGCCAAGGACCTGATCCTCGCGACGATCGGCCAGAACGGCGTCGACGGAGCCGTCGGCCACGTCGTCGAGTTCGCCGGCCCGGCGATCGAGGGCCTGACCATGGAAGGCCGGATGACCGTCTGCAACATGACGATCGAGGGCGGCGGCCGTGCCGGCATGATCGCCCCTGACGAGACGACCTTCGAGTGGGTCGAGGGACGCCCGGCCGCGCCGAAGGGCGCCGAGTGGGACGAGCTGCTGGCTCGCTGGAAGGAGCTGCGCACCGACGAGGGGGCCACCTTCGACACCGAGGTGCAGGTCGACGTGGCCGCGATCAGCCCGCAGGTGACGTGGGGCACCAACCCCGAAATGGTCGTAGGGGTGGGCGACTCCGTGCCCGAGCCGGAAAGCGATGGCGACGAGCGCGCGCTCGAATACATGGGGCTCGAGGCCGGAACCCCGATGCAGGAGATCGAACTGGACCGGGTTTTCATCGGCTCCTGCACGAACTCCCGTATCGGCGACCTGCGCGCCGCGGCCGAGGTGGTCGAGGGACGCAAGGTGTCCGACTCGGTCTACGCCATGGTGGTTCCCGGGTCGGTCCAGGTCAAGAAGCAGGCCGAGGAGGAAGGACTCGACGAGATCTTCCGTGAGGCCGGCTTCGACTGGCGTGGCGCCGGCTGCTCCATGTGCCTGGGCATGAACCCGGACATCCTCAAGCCCGAGGAGCGCTGTGCCTCGACCTCGAACCGCAACTTCGAGGGGCGCCAGGGCCGCCTGGGCCGTACGCACCTGGTGAGCCCGCAGATGGCCGCCGCCGCGGCCATCGAAGGACGCTTCGTAGATATCCGCGAGTGGGGGGACTGACCGGTGGAAGCCGTGAACGTGATCGAGGGCCAGGTCTCGGCGCTGATGCGCGATGACGTCGACACCGACCAGATAATCCCCAAGCAGTTCCTCAAGAGAATCGAACGGACCGGGTTTGGCGAGTTCCTCTTCTACGACTGGGCCCAGGAGGCCGAGTGGGAGCTGCACCCGCACCCGATCCTCGTCACCGGTCGCAACTTCGGCTGCGGCTCCTCCCGCGAGCACGCCCCGTGGGCGCTCGAGGACTACGGCTTCGAGGCGGTCATCGCTCCGTCGTTTGCCGACATCTTCTACTCCAACAGCACCAAGATCGGCCTCCTTCCGGTCGTGCTCGATGAGGCCGACTGCCGGGCGATTGCCAACGCGGGGGCGGCGAGGATCGACCTCGAGGCCCAAACCGTCACCTGGGGTGACGGAGGCTCGGCCTCCTTCGAGATCGATCCCGAGACCAAGCACCGCCTGCTCAACGCGCTCGATGACATTGGCGTGACTCTCGGCGACGTGACTGCGATCGCCGAGTACGAGTCCACCCGCGAGCGGCCCGGCCCGGTAACGACGGCGCTGTGAGCGACGTAAAGCGCGTCGCGCTCCTCCCGGGCGACGGGATCGGGCCGGAGGTAGCCGAGGCTGCGGTTGAGCTGTGTGCCGACTCGTTCCCCGGGCGGCTCCAGTTCGAGTCCCACCTCTTCGGGGGCTGCTCGATCGACGCGAACGGAACCGCCATGACCGACGAGGTGCTCGAGGCCTGCAAGGGCTCGGATGCCGTCCTGCTGGCCGCCGTCGGCGGCCCGAAGTGGGACACCACCGACCCCGACAAGCCGCGCCCGGAGCAGGGCCTGCTCGGGCTGCGCAAGGGGCTGGGGCTCTTCGCCAACCTGCGTCCGGTCCGCGCCATTCCCGCCCTCGCCGACGCGAGCCCACTGCGTCCAGATGTCATCGACGGGACCAACCTCCTGGTGGTGCGCGAGCTGACCGGTGGCATTTACTTTGGCGAGAAGACCCGCACCGCCGACCGTGCATCCGACGACTGCGTCTACACCCGGGAGGAGATCGAGCGCATCGGCCGCGTCGCCTTCGAGGCGGCCGGTTCGAAGGTGGCCAGCGTCGACAAGGCAAACGTCCTGGAGACCAGCCGGCTCTGGCGCGAGGTGATCGTCGGCCTCCACGAATCCGAGTTTCCGGAGGTCGAGCTCGAGCACGTCCTGGTCGACAATGCGGCGATGCAGCTGGTCTCCAACCCCTCCGGCTTCGAGGTCATCGTCACCGAGAACATGTTCGGCGACATCCTCAGCGACGAGGCGGCGATGATCACGGGCTCGATCGGGATGCTGCCCTCGGCAAGCCTCGGCAACCCTGACGGGCCCGGGCTCTTCGAGCCGGTTCACGGCTCGGCCCCGGATATCGCCGGCCAGGGAATCGCCAATCCGATGGCCATGTTCCTATCGCTGGCCCTGATGTTCCGGTACGGATTTGGCTGGGAGGAGGAGGCCTCCGCTCTAGAATCAGTCGTCGATGGCGTCCTGGCCGACGGGCTGCGGACGCCGGACCTGGGAGGCAATGCCGGAACCGGCGAGGCCACCCGGGCGGTAATTGAGAGGCTGGGCTAGGCCAGGGAGGCCGGCGGGAAAGTGGAGCAAAGCGAATTCATCTGGATGAACGGCGAGGTCGTCCCGTGGGGCGACGCGCAGGTTCACGTGCTCACCCATGCCCTTCACTACGGAACCTCGGTCTTCGAGGGCGTCCGCTGCTACGACACGGAGATAGGGCCCGCCGTCTTTCGCCATCAGGACCACATCGACCGCCTGATCGCCTCCGGCCGTTACTACTACATGGATCTCCCCTACTCCGCGCAGGAGATCCGCGAGGCCACCCTGGACCTGATCGCGCGCAACGGGCTTCGCTCCTGCTACATCCGCCCGATCGCCTTCCGGGGTTACGGCTCGATGGGTCTCTTCCCCCTGGAGGTGAAGGTCGACGTGTCGATCGCCGTCTGGGAGTGGGGCGCCTACCTGGGCGAAGCCGGCAAGAAGGAGGGGATCCGGGCCAAGCTCTCCACATGGAAGCGGATGAGTGACGAGTCCTTCCACCCGAAGGCCAAGGCCGGCGGTCAGTATCTCAACAGCATCCTCGCCAAGGTCGAGTCCCACCAGGGCGGCTACGACGAGGCGATCATGCTCGACCACGAAGGCTTCGTCTCCGAGGGCTCGGGCGAGAATATCTTCGTCGTCCGCGAGGGGACCGTCATTACGCCGCCAGCCGGCTCGCCGATCCTCGAGGGGATCAGCCGCGATTCGATCATCACCATCGCCGGGGACCTGAGTATTCCGGTCGAGCAGCGCAATATCGGCCGCGAGGAGCTGATCGAGGCCGAGGAGGTCTTTCTCAGCGGGACCGCCGCCGAGCTCGTTCCCGTGCGCGAGATAGACGACCGCCCGGTGGGGTCGGGCAGGCCGGGTGATGTGACCCTCCAGCTCCAGTCTGCCTTCGAAGACGCCCTCCACGGGCGCGCCGAGCAGTACCGCCACTGGCTGGACCCGGTGCCCGGTATCGCTGCCGCCGCCGAGCCTGAGGCCGGTGTCGCATGAGTATCGCCGTGCGTCGAATTCGGGAGCGGCGCGCGCTCTGAGCGTGCGTCGCGGATTCACCGGGGCGCAAGCGTGCGCCCGTACCCGAACTTCGAACCGGAAAGGATGTTCTTGAGATGAACAGGGCAATCGAGCTATACGACGCGACTCTCCGCGACGGTATGGGCGGCGGGGGGATGTCGCTGACCGCAGAGGAAAAGGTGCGCGTGGTGCGGCGCCTGGACGAACTCGGCGTCGACATGATCGAGGCCGGCTTCCCGGCCTCGAACCCCAAGGAGCGCGAGCTCTTCGACCTGCTGGCAGACGAGAAGCTGGAGAACGCGGTCGTGGTTGCCTTCGGCATGACCAGGCGCCGCGGCGTCGGCGCCGAAGAGGACGAAGGGCTTGCCGTGCTCGCCGAGTCGTTTGCCGCGGCGGTGACGCTGGTCGGCAAGGCCTCGGCGATGCAGGTGGAGACCGTGGTCCGCGCCGGGCTGGAAGAGAACCTCGAGATGATCACCGAGTCGGTTGCCTTCCTGAGGGAGAAGGGCAAGCGTGTCCTCTTCGACGCCGAGCACTTCTTCGATGGTTGGCGCGAGAACCCCGAGTACTCGCTGGCGTGCCTGGGTGCAGCGCTTGACGGCGGCGCCGAACGGCTCGTGCTCTGCGACACCAACGGCGGTTCGCTTCCCTCGCAGGTGACCGAAGCGGTCGCCGCCGTCCGCAAGGCCTTCCCGCAGGCCGCTCTCGGTATTCACACCCACAATGACACCGGCTGTGCCGTGGCCAACTCGATCGTCGCTGTGGAGGCCGGAGCCACCCAGGTTCAGGGGACGATGAACGGGATCGGAGAGCGCACCGGAAACGCCAACCTGGTGACGGTCACCGCCGACCTTCAGCTCAAGCTCGGTCTCGAGCTGCTCACCCCCGAGCAGTTGGCCCGCCTCACGCCGACGGCCCACTTCATCGACGAGCTTCTCAACCGGGCCGCCGACCCCGCGCAACCCTACGTAGGGCGGCACGCCTTCGCCCACAAGGCGGGCATGCACGCGGCCGGGGTCAGTGCCGACAGCGCCACCTTCGAGCATGTCGACCCGGGCATGGTCGGCAACCGCAGCGACGTCATCGTCTCCGAGCTTGCCGGGCGCGCGACCGTTGCCGAGAAGGGCGAGCAGGCCGGCCTGACCCTCGACGGCGAAGTCAGCGCCCGGATCGTTGAGCGGGTCAAGGAGCTTGAGCACGATGGCTACCAGTTCGAAGCGGCCGACGGCTCGTTTGAACTGTTGATGCGCCGGGAGACCGGCGAGTACGAGCCGCTCTTCACGCTGGAGAGCTGGAGGGTCGTGGTCGAGCAGCGCGCCGGCGGCGAGGTCGAGACGGAGGCCACGATCAAGGTCGAGATAGACGGGGAGCGTTACCTGCGCACCGCGGACGGCAACGGCCCGGTCAACGCACTGGATAACGCGCTGCGCAGCGCGATCGTCGAGATCCATCCCCACCTGGGCGACGTCGAACTCGTCAACTACAAGGTCCGAATCCTCGACGAGAGCCACGGGACCGGCGCGGTCACCCGCGTCCTGATCGACGCCTCCGACGGTGAATCTTCCTGGGGCTCGATCGGCGTGGGCGAGAACGTGATCGCCGCCTCGTGGCAGGCGCTCGTCGATTCGCTCGAGTACGCCGAGCAGCCGGGCAGGCGGGGGGCGGGGGAGGGCTGATGGGCGAGCCGATCCCCCTGGCCCAGCCGGTAATCGGCGAGGCCGAGGAGCGGGCCGTCCTCGAGGTACTTCGCTCGGGACAGCTCTCGCTCGGGCCGAAGCTCGAGGAGTTCGAGCGACGCTTCGCCGGATTCGTTGACGCGCCGCTGGCCAGCGCCGTCTCCAGCGGAACCGCCGGGCTCGAGCTCTCCCTGCGTGCCGTTGGCGTCAAGCCCGGCGACGAGGTGGTGACCAGCCCGCTCTCGTTCGTGGCCAGCGCCAACGTCTGTGTGATCGAGGGGGCGACCCCCGTCTTCGCCGACATCGACCCGGTAACGCTCACGCTCGACCCGCAGGCGGCGGCCGTCGCCGTCACGGAGCGCACCACGGCGGTGCTGCCGGTCCATATTTTCGGCTACCCGGCCGCCATGGCCGAGCTCGGGGCCCTGGGCCTGCCGATGGTCGAGGACGCCTGCGAGGCGCTAGGCGCCCGTTACGCAGACGGCAGCAAGGTGGGTAGCCGCGAGAACCCGGCCGTCTTCGGCTTCTACGCCAACAAGCAGATGACTACGGGGGAGGGGGGCATGATCACCCTCGGCTCGGCGAGAATGAAGGAGCTCATCGACTCCGAACGCAACCAGGGCCGTTCCCCCGACATGGGCTGGCTGGCCCATGAGCGGCTCGGGTTCAACTTCCGCCTCAGCGACATCGCCTGCGCCCTGGGCATCGCCCAGCTCGGTCACCTGGAGGAGATGCTCGCCGCGCGGGAGAGGGTCGCCGGGTGGTACGCCGAGCGTCTCTCCGGCGTCGAGGGCCTCCAGCTCCCCTGTCCGGACCGGGGGGAGGAGCGGCGGGGGTGGTTTGTCTACGTGGTGCAGATCCCGGCCGGCGCCGACCGCGACGAGACGATCCGCAGGCTTGCCGAGCGGGGCGTGCAGTCCAAGCCCTACCTGCCGGCGATCCACATCATGCCGCTCTACCGCGAGCAGTTCGGTTACCGGGAGGGCCAGTTCCCGGTCTGCGAAGAGGTGGCTGAGCGCTCGATAGCGCTGCCGTTCTTCCCGCAGATGACCGAGGCGCAGGTGGAACGGGTCGCTGCAGAGCTTCTGCCGGCCATCGGCCGCGCCTAGACTGCCGCCAGATGTCGCGCTTCAGCGAGCCGCCCGAGCCGGGCTTCGATGCGATCAACCGGTCCCTGGAGGTCGACCGGCGGCTGTGGCCGTACGACGTGCAGCAGTCGCGGGCGCACGTCCGGATGCTTGCTGCGCGGGGAATCATCCCGATCGAGGACGCCACCGCAATTCTCGAGGCGCTCGACGTGGTCCACTCCGAGCTGGTCGAGGACCGATTCCCGTTCCTGGACTCCGACGAGGACATCCACATGGCGATCGAGCGTCGCGTTACCGAGATTGCGGGCGCGCCCGGGGGGAAGATGCACACCGGGCGCTCGCGCAACGACCAGGTCGCCACCGACCTGGTGATGTTCACCCGTGACGCGGCGGCCGAGACCGTGCTGCGAATCGAGGCCCTCATGAGGACCATCGTCGCGGCCGCCAGGGAGGGAGCGGCAGTGACCGTGCCCGGCTACACGCATCTGCAGCGCGCCCAGCCGGTTTACCTGGCCCACCACCTGCTGGCCTACTTCTGGATGCTCGAGAGGGACCGCCAGCGGATGCGGTTCGTGGAGGAGCAGTGCTCTTTCCTTCCGCTCGGCTCCGGCGCCCTTGCCGGGGTCAACTTCGATACCGACCGGAAGATGGTCGCCGAAGAGCTCGGCTTCGCCTCGGTCACGCCGAATTCTCTCGACGCGGTCAGCAGCCGTGACTTCGTCCTGGACTACCTTGCGGCCGCCGCCACCTGTGCAACCCACCTCTCGAGGCTCGGATCCGAGCTGGTGATCTGGTCGTCGACCGAGTTCGGGTTCGTCGAGCTTCCTGATGGCTGGACCAGTGGCTCCTCGCTGATGCCCCAGAAGAAGAACCCCGACGCCGCCGAGCTGCTCAGGGCCAAGGCGCCGCGGATCGTCGGCGACCTCGCCTCGCTCCACGGCGTGATTCATGCCCTTCCGCTGGCCTACAACAAGGACCTGCAGGAAGACAAGGAGTACCTGTTCGACGCGGCCGACTCGCTCGCGCTCGCGCTGGTCGCCGCCGAGGGAATGGTCTCGGGGGCCGTCTTTGACGCCGAGCGGATGGCCGAGGCCTCGGGCGACGAGATGATCGCCGCCACCGACATTGCCGACATGCTGGTGCGGCGGGGAATGGCTTTCCGCGAAGCCCACGCGGTCGTTGGCGCCCTGGTGCGCGTGGCAGCCGACTCCGGCCGAGCTCTCTCAGAGCTAAGCGACGAGGAGATGCTCGCCCAGAGCGAGCTGCTTGACGACGAGGTGCGGGAGGTCCTGCGCCGCGAGTCCTGGACAGAGTCGAAGGTGAGCGAGGGCGGAACCGCTTCGGCGCGCGTTGCCGAGCAGCTCGAAGCTGCCGAGCGGCTGATTCACTGAGGCTCTAGTCGGAGGGGGCGGCAGTTCCGCCACCGCTCCCGCCGCCACCGCCGCCGGACGGCGGTGCAGGCGCGGGTGCCGGTGTCGGTGAAGGCGTGTTCCCTCCGCCCCCGCCGCGACCGCCGCCGGTGTTTCCGCCGCTGCCTCCGCCGCCATCGCCGTCCCCGGTGCTTCCGCCCCCGGTAGTCCCGCCGCCTGAAGTGGAAGAGCCGCCGCCGGCATCACCGGTGTCGAGCGCGCCCGAATCCGTGAGGATCTCCTTGCCCTTCCGCCCGGCCGCCCGTTCGGCCACGCGGCGCTTCTCGATCTCTATCGCCGCAACGATGAAGGAACGCCAGATCTCCGCGGGGAAGGTCCCCCCGGCCACCGGGCTCCCGTCGTACTCGGTCTTCATCGGCTGCGTACGGTCGGCGTAACCGACCCAGACGGCGACGGTGAGCTCCTCGGTGAAGCCGA
Organism: Solirubrobacteraceae bacterium; assembly: GCA_032119675.1. GTDB lineage: Bacteria > Actinomycetota > Thermoleophilia > Solirubrobacterales > Solirubrobacteraceae > F1-60-MAGs163. The sequence goes on from JAUMBN010000047.1 coordinate 10,376, forward strand.
CGAACCAGGCATCGCCGAAGTTTTCGGTCGTCCCGGTCTTGCCGGCGGCAAACCCCCCGTAGGCCGCATTCTTGCCGGTGCCTCCGCTCACCACGGACTGCATCTGGGCGGTTACCTGGTCGCTGATCGCCTTGGGCAGGACCCGGTCGCGCCGGACCTGGTTCCGGGCAACCAGCTTCCGGTCCGCAATACGCCGCACCTGGCGGATGCCTACCGGACCTTCGTTGGGCGCGCCGAGCGTTCCGTAGGTGAGGTTGCCCCCGGCGGCAAAGGTCTGGAAGGCATGGGCCCAGTCCAGCGCCGAGACGCCCTCCTTGAAGGCGCCTAGGGTCATGGCCGGGTTGGTCGAGACAGGCGAGCGCACGCCCATCTTGCGGATGAGCTTCGAGATCCGGTCGGTGCCGGTCTCGAGCCCGGCCGCCGCGTAGACCGCGTTATCGGAGACGGTCAGCGCCGACCCCAGGTCCATCGAGCCGTTGTACTGGTCCTCGAAGTTGTTGACGGTGAACCTCTCGCCGTCGGTGGCCTCGGGCACGTCGAATACGCGCTTGCGCGACTCCCAGACCGAGCCGATTCCGAGCCCCTTCTTCATTGCCGCGGCGAGGATGAAGGGCTTGACGGTCGAGCCGGGCTGGCGCTGGCCCTGGGTGGCGAGGTTGAAGGGTTGCTGGCGGAAGTCCCGGCCCCCGACCAGCGCACGAACCTCGCCCGTCTTGTTATCGATGGCGACAAGGGCGGCCGACGGTCCATCGGGATTGGGCAGCCAGCTGTCGACCGCCGACTGGGCCGCGTTCTGGAGGTCCATGTCCAGGGTGGTCTTGATTTCGAGCCCGCCCTCGAATGCCCGGCGGGGCCCGAACTGCTCAACGAGCTGCTGGTTTACCCAGGTCGTGAAGTAGGGGGACTTGGTGTCGACCGAGGGCGGGCTGATCGCGCCCGGCAGTGCCTCGGTGAGGGCGGCGTCATGCTCGGCCTGCGTGATCTTGTTCTCCTTGAGCATCCGGTCGAGGACGAGGTTGCGCCGCTTCAGGGCTGCCTGGGGGCGCGCAACCGGGTCGAAGGCGGAGGGGTTGGCGACGATCCCGGCGATCAGCGCCGACTCTGCGGCGGTCAGCTCCTTGGAGCAGGGGCGGGCACGAGTGCCACACCCAAGGTGGTTGGGATCCTGGCCGAAGTAGACCCGTGCGGCCGACTCGATCCCGTAGGCGCCATTGCCGTAGTAGATCGAGTTCAGGTACTCGGTGAGGATTTTTTCCTTCGACCAGTTGCGGGTCAGGTGGTAGGCGAGGGCCGACTCGCGGAGTTTCTGGAAGACCGTTCTTTCGTCCTGAGCCTCGAGCGCGTTCTTCACGAACTGCTGCGTGATCGTCGAGCCGCCCTGCCTTGGAGCTCCCTGGACGAAGTCGGCCACGAAGGCGCGCCCGATGCCACGGACGTCTACGCCACTGTTTTCGAAGAAGCGGCGGTCCTCGATCGAGATTATTGCCGCGCGCATGTAGGGCGAGATCGAGCTGTGGGGGACAAGGACGCGGTTGCGCGAGCCGGTCAGGATTCCCAGGGGCCGACCGAGCCGGTCGTACATCGCCGAGTTACGCGCCTTCTGGAAGCCCTTGGCGTTCTCCAGGTTGGGCAGCTCGGCTGCCATCGCCATCATCATCCCGAAGGCGACCGAGATGACCGCAAGGGCGCCCACCGGCACCAGCAGCAGGAGAAGGCGGCGGCGCCTGAGCCTCGGTTTGGGGGGCTCCGGCGGCTCGGAGCCCTCGGCGGCCGGGGACGGAGGCAGTGCCTCGGTCTGGCCTTCCTCTGGGATGTTGTCGGCTGGGCCTGTGGTCATATGGGACCGGGAGCGCCGTTCCGGCCCGAGTCTCCTGCTTTCGGGGCGGGGTGCGCATCCTTACGGGGCTGCCTTGCGGCGAGCACCGCGGCGTCGCTTCAGACTAGCATTGGCCCCAATGGAATCCGCCGGTTCAAAGGCGGCGTTTCTGGAGCGAAACGTCGCCGAATCCCTGCCTGCGGGCGGGCTGGAGAAGAAGCTGGAGGAGGCCGCCGCGGCAGGGAGGCCCCTGCGAGTCAAGCTCGGCCTGGACCCGACGGCGCCGGACATCCACCTCGGCCACACGGTGGTGCTCCAGAAGCTCCGCGAGTTCCAGGACCTCGGGAACAAGGTCGTGCTGATCGTCGGCGACTACACGGCGCGTGTGGGGGACCCCAGCGGGCGGTCGGAGACGAGGCCGTCGCTGGACGACTCTGAGATCGAAGCCAATGCACGCAGCTACGAGAGCCAGGCTTTCCACGTGCTCGATGACGACAGCGAGCGCTACGAGCTGCGGTTCAACGGGGAGTGGCTGGACATGGCGATGGCCGACCTCTTCCGGCTTGCCCGGACGACCACGGTCGCCCAGATGCTCGACCGGGAGGACTTTGCCGCCCGCTACGCCGCGGGGGCGCCGATCTCGATCCTCGAACTCCTCTACCCGCTGATGCAGGGATACGACTCGGTCGCGGTAGACGCCGACGTAGAGATTGGGGGAACCGACCAGACCTTCAACCTCCTGCTCGGCCGCGAGATCCAGCGCGCCTACGGCAAGCCCGAGCAGGAGGTACTGACCCTCCCGATCCTGCCGGGAATCGACGGGGTCGAAAAGATGGCGAAGACCAAGGGCAATGCCATCGCCGTGAGCGACCCCCCGGAGGAAATGTTCGGGCGGACGATGCGCCTGCCAGACGAGGCGATGGCCTCCTGGTTCGAGCTCCTCGCGATAGAGGATCCCGGGGGCGAGCCACGCGGGCGCAAACGGGCCCTGGGCCGCGCGATCGTCGCTCGCTTCCATGGCGACGGGGCTGCGGAGGCGGCCGAGGCGGCATTCGACCGGCAGTTCGTCGACCACGAGGCGCCCGAGGAGGTCGAGGACGCAGAGGTCACGGTCGACTCCGGGGAGGTTCACTTGCCGGCCGTACTCTCCGAGGCCTTCGGCATCTCACGGTCGGAGGCCAGGCGCCTCCTTGGGCAGGGGGGAGTCAAGGTGGACGGCGTCGTCCTGGACTCCGGGGAGCTCGACGTGGCCCCCGATACCATCGACGGGAAGGTCGTCCAGCTGGGCCGCCGGCAGTTCCGCCGGGTCCAGGTTAAGCTTCGATGAAGTGGCTTGAGGCAGGCTGCAGTCCCTGCTATCATCCCATGAGGTCGCTGGCTCTTTGTGCCTGATGGCACGGGTCGCGACCCCGTCTCCGTGCTACGGAGGCGCTCGGCGGAAGGGTGCACCTCCGCCAGGGCGCGTCGGTCTTTGAAAACTCAACAGCATGCGCACCTCAGGCTCGGCATAGCCGAACTTGAGATGTGCGTCCAGGTTCGAACCGTCCTTCTGCCGTTCTGCGGCGCAGGGACGGTCTGAGCAATACCTAGTCAAGACCGCGGTGCCCGGTGTATGGGTGCCGCAACAATGGTCATGGCAAACTCTCAGTACCGGCCCCGACGTTCGCGTCGGAGCCGTTTTTCACGGAGAGTTTGATCCTGGCTCAGGACGAACGCTGGCGGCGTGCTTAACACATGCAAGTGGTGCGACGAACCAGGCTTCGGCCTGGGGCAGAGCCGCGAACGGGTGAGTAACACGTGGGCAACCTGCCCTGTTGATCGGGACAACCCGGGGAAACCCGGGCTAATACCGAATGTGGTGCCGGCTCATGAGAGCCGTCACGAAAGGAAGCTTCGGCCTCCGCGACAGGATGGGCCCGCGGCCCATTAGCTTGTTGGTGGGGTAATGGCCTACCAAGGCAACGATGGGTAGCTGGTCTGAGAGGACGATCAGCCACACTGGGACTGAGACACGGCCCAGACTCCTACGGGAGGCTGCAGTGGGGAATCTTGCGCAATGAGCGACAGCTTGACGCAGCAACGCCGCGTGGGGGAAGAAGGCTTTCGGGTCGTAAACCCCTTTCAGTTAGGACGAAGCTTTATTGGTTAATAACCAATTAGAGTGACGGTACTTTCAGAAGAAGCCCCGGCTAACTACGTGCCAGCAGCCGCGGTAATACGTAGGGGGCAAGCGTTGTCCGGAATCATTGGGCGTAAAGAGCGTGTAGGCGGCCTGATCAGTCTGCTGTGAAAGTCCAGGGCTTAACCCTGGAATGCCGGTGGATACTGTCAGGCTTGAGTCCGGAAGAGGCGAGTGGAACTCCTGGTGTAGCGGTGGAATGCGCAGATATCAGGAAGAACACCAATGGCGAAGGCAGCTCGCTGGGACGGTACTGACGCTGAGACGCGAAAGCGTGGGGAGCAAACAGGATTAGATACCCTGGTAGTCCACGCCGTAAACGATGGGTACTAGGTGTAGGGGGTGTCGACTCCCCCTGTGCCGAAGCTAACGCATTAAGTACCCCGCCTGGGGAGTACGGCCGCAAGGCTAAAACTCAAAGGAATTGACGGGGGCCCGCACAAGCAGCGGAGCATGTGGTTTAATTCGAAGCAACGCGAAGAACCTTACCTGGGCTTGACATTAATTCGACCGCTGTGGAAACACAGCTTCCCTTCGGGGCGGATTAACAGGTGGTGCATGGCTGTCGTCAGCTCGTGTCGTGAGATGTTGGGTTAAGTCCCGCAACGAGCGCAACCCTCGTCGTATGTTGCCAGCATTTAGTTGGGGACTCATGCGAGACTGCCGGTGACAAACCGGAGGAAGGCGGGGACGACGTCAAGTCATCATGCCCCTTATGTCCAGGGCTACACACGTGCTACATTGGCGCATACAGAGGGCAGCGATACCGCGAGGTGGAGCGAATCCCACAAAGTGCGTCTCGGTTCGGATTGCAGGCTGAAACCCGCCTGCATGAAGGTGGAGTTGCTAGTAATCGTGGATCAGCACGCCACGGTGAATACGTTCCCGGGCCTTGTACACACCGCCCGTCACACCACGGGAGTGAGCAATACCCGAAGCCGGTGTCCTAACCCGCAAGGGAGGGAGCCGTCGAAGGTAGGGCTTGTGACTGGGGTGAAGTCGTAACAAGGTAGCCGTAGCGGAAGCTGCGGCTGGATCACCTCCTTTCTAGGGAGTCCTTAATTGGACCTGCGCGGCACGGCGCCGTTTATGTGAATGAGCCTTCGGGCTCGGAATCTCGACGGCCACCGACCGGGCAGCCTGGAATGTCGACCGAACCTGGCACGGCGCAGGCCGCATAACGCGGACTGGCAGCCGTGCATGCTGTTGAGTTTTGAGAGACCGGCCGTCGAAGCGGCCTCGAGCCGCTTCGTCAGCAGCCCTCTCGGCGATCCTTGAAAACCGTACAGCAGCCACAGACCCGGCATTGCGATAAGCCGCCGGGTCTAACGGGTATCACCAGCCGGAATCTTTCCGTTTCCGGCTGATCACCGTCAAGATATGAAGAGCACATGGTGGATGCCTTGGCACCTAGAGTCGAAGAAGGGCGTGAACGACTGCGATAAGCCACGGGTAGGCGTTGAATAGCCATTGATCCGTGGATGCCCGAATGGGGGAACCCAGCGCCGGTAGTGCGGCGTTACCGCCGGCTGAATACATAGGCCGGCAGGAGACAAGCGGGGGAAGTGAAACATCTCAGTACCCCGAGGAAAGGAAATCAACCGAGATTCCCTGAGTAGCGGCGAGCGAAAAGGGAATAGCCCAAACCGAGATCGTGTAAGTGGTCACACGTTGCGTTCTCGGTGTTGTAGGGCGCCTGATCCGGAATGTGACCATTCCGGCAGGAGTTACAAACTCATTGGATAGTCGAAGCGCGTGGAACCGCGCACCAGAGAGGGCAATCGTCCCGTAGACGAAATTCAATGAGCTCCTGTCAGGCGTTCCTGAGTAGGTCGGCACAAGTGAAGGGCCGACTGAACCTGGGGGGACCACCCTCCAAGGCTAAATACTCCTAGGTGACCGATAGCGGACTAGTACCGTGAGGGAAAGGTGAAAAGTACCCCGGAAGGGGAGTGAAATAGTACCTGAAACCGTGTGCTTACAAGGAGTGGGAGCGGGCTTGTCCCGTGACCGCGTGCTTTTTGCATAACGAGCCAGCGAGTTGCTCGTATGCGGCAAGGTTAAGCGATGAGCGGAGCCGAAGCGAAAGCGAGTCCGAACAGGGCGACATAGTCGTATGCGGCAGACCCGAAACTGAGTGAGCTATCCATGGGCAGGCTGAAGCGAGGGTAAGACCTCGTGGAGGGCCGAACCGACCTAGGTTGAAAACTGGGCGGATGACCTGTGGATCGGAGTGAAAGGCTAATCAAACTCAGTGATATCTGGTTCTCTCCGAAATATATTTAGGTATAGCCTCGGATAAATTGCGTTGTGGCCGTAGAGCACTGTTTGGCTTAGGGGGCTCACCAGCTTACCGACGTCAGGCAAACTCCGAAGACCATTAACGCTTACTCCGGGAGTCAGTTGCTGAGGGATAAACTTCAGCGTCGAAAGGGAAACAGCCCAGACCGCCGGCTAAGGTCCCAAAGTGTGTACTAAGTGGTAAACGATGTCCGGATGCACAGACAACCAGGAGGTTGGCTTAGAGGCAGCCATTCCTTGAAAGAGTGCGTAACAGCTCACTGGTCAAGTGTCCGGGCGCGGAAAATTCAACGGGGCTCAAGTACACCACCGAAGCCGCGGGTGCATTGGATCTGCGGATCCAGTGCGCGGTAGGAGAGCGTTCCCAGAGCGCCGAAGCGATCGTGGAAACGGTCGTGGAGATCTGGGAAGTGAGAATGCTGGCATGAGTAACGAAAGATGGGTGAGAATCCCATCCGCCGATTGTCCAAGGATTCCTGAGTAAAGTTCGTCTGCTCAGGGTTAGTCGGGACCTAAGGCGAGGCCGAAAGGCGTAGTCGATGGAGAACAGGTTGATATTCCTGTACCACGTCGCATCCGTTTTACCGATGGGGTGACGAGGGAGGCTAAGGGAACCCAGGCGATGGTTGTCCTGGGGTAAGCATGTAGGGGTGGACCCAGTGAAATGCGGGTCCGCTTAACCCGAGGTGCGATGCCAGCTGGCTTATGAGCCGGCGAGTCCCCGACGCCATACCTCCGAGAAAAACCTCTAGGGAGGAAGCGCGTGCCCGTACCAAAACCGACACAGGTGGACAAGTAGAGAATACTAAGGTGATCGAGATAACCCTCGTTAAGGAACTCGGCAAAATCGCTCCGTAACTTCGGGAGAAGGAGCGCCCCAGTAGGGTGAAACCGCTAGCCGGTGAAGCCCGAGGGGGCCGCAGTGAATTGGCTGAAGCGACTGTTTACCAAAAACACAGGTCTCTGCTAAGTCGAAAGACGACGTATAGGGGCTGACGCCTGCCCGGTGCCGGAAGGTTACGTGGAGATGTCAGGGTTCGCCCGAAGCATCGAAGCTAAGCCCCGGTAAACGGCGGCCGTAACTATAACGGTCCTAAGGTAGCGAAATTCCTTGTCGGGTAAGTTCCGACCTGCACGAATGGCGTAACGACTTCAGCGCTGTCTCAACGAGGGGCTCGGTGAAATTCCAGTCTCGGTGAAGATGCCGAGTACCCGCGGCAAGACGGAAAGACCCCGTGAACCTTTACTACAACCTGGTATTGGCGTTCGCTATATTTCGCTCAGGATAGGTGGGAGGCTTTGAAGCGCTGGTTGCGGCCAGCGTGGAGCCGATGGTGAGATACCACCCTTGGTGTATTGGACGTCTAACATCGCACCGTTGATCCGGGCGGTGAACAGTGCCAGGCGGGTAGTTTGACTGGGGCGGTCGCCTCCTAAAATGTAACGGAGGCGTGCAAAGGTTCCCTCAGCACGGTCGGAAATCGTGCGAAGAGTGCAATGGCAACAAGGGAGCTTGACTGCGAGACCGACAGGTCGAGCAGGTGCGAAAGCAGGTCATAGTGATCCGGCGGTAACGAGTGGAAGTGCCGTCGCTCAACGGATAAAAGGTACTCCGGGGATAACAGGCTTATCGGGCCCAAGAGTCCACATCGACGGCCCGGTTTGGCACCTCGATGTCGGCTCGTCGCATCCTGGGGCTGAAGTTGGTCCCAAGGGTTGGGCTGTTCGCCCATTAAAGCGGCACGCGAGCTGGGTTCAGAACGTCGTGAGACAGTTCGGTCCCTATCTGCCGTGGGCGCTGGAGAATTGAGAGGATTTGCCCCTAGTACGAGAGGACCGGGGTGAACGTTCCTCTGGTGTAGCTGTTGTCCTGCCAAGGGCACCGCAGCTTAGCTACGAACGGATCGGATAACCGCTGAAGGCATCTAAGCGGGAAGCCAACCTCAAGATGAATTCTCCCATCCCTTCAAGGGAGTAAGGACCCTGGTAGACCACCAGGTTGATAGGCCGGATCTGGAAGCGCGGTGACGCGTGAAGGAGACCGGTACTAATTGTCCGAGGGCTTGACGTTTTTTTTGATTCCTGTGAAGTGGCTGCTGTTCGGTTTTCAAGCGTCGCCGGGAGGGTGGTCTCGCCATTTTCCGGTGGTCATAGCGAGGGGGAAACACCTCTTCCCATTCCGAACAGAGCAGTTAAGCCCCTCAGCGCCGATGGTACTTGGCCTTTCAGGCCCGGGAGAGTAGGACGCCGCCGGTTTTTTCTTGTAAGGGCCGCCCCAGGGCGGCCCTTTTTCATGCCTTCGTCCGGTCTTCCCGCGAGCGGGAATGCTGGCCGCGTCCCATGCGGTCGAGCCTCCGGAGGGCCGAGCGGTGACGGTTGCGCCCCGCCGAGGTTGCGGGACCCGGGCGACCGGCGTAGACCGCTCGCCTCGCAGGTGCGCATTCGCGGCCTGCCGTCACCGTGGGAAGGTGTTCCGAGCTTGGGCGCCGGCCGTCCAGGCGGGTGCGCGCTTCGACGACGTGGGCGACGGGGGTGGTGCGGGTGTCTACTACGCCGTAGGTCTCCAGCGTCGCGAAAGCGACAGCCAGGTCGAGGGCCCGAATGACGCTGCTTTCCGAGTGCTGTTTCATAGTCTTCTCTTCTCCGTGACAGAACATATGTTCGTAAGGTACGGACAGGTTCGGACGGCAGCGTCAGGTAGCCGTCGATAGCCGTCAGGGCCCTATTTTGCGGGTTCTGTGGTGAAATCCACTTTGCAGACCACCGCCTCGCATAGCATCGCTGGGCCGTGATACAGCTCCGTATTGTCGCCCCTGCGGAGACCTCCTCCCAGGCCCTCAGGCTCCTCGAGTCTTCGAAGGCGACCGTGAACCTGACGATCGACCGGGGCGGTGCGGTGAAGCCGAAAGGCGACGTCATTACCTGTGACGTCCTTGACGAGGACGCCAGCATGCTCGTCGCGGACCTGCGAGCGATCGGGGTCGGTTCGGTCGGCACGCTGGATATGGAGCAGCTCGACGCCAGCATTGGCGAGCAGGCGCGGGAAGCCGACCAGGCCGACCCGGGGGCCGCCGCCGACGCCGTCGTCTGGGAGAGGGTTGGCCAGACGCTCACGCGGGAGGGCGTGGCAAGCATCGGCCTGGTTGCCCTCTTCGCCCTGTCGGGCGTCATTGCCGTGGTGGCGATCCTGATCGACTCGGCGCCGATCGTCGTCGGGGCCATGGCGCTCTGTCCCGATTTCGCCGCCTACGCCGCGTTCGCCCTGGGCGCGGTGAAGGGCGAGCGGCCCACGATGCGCAAGGGATTCCTGGCGCTGGTGGCCGGCTTCGCGGCCGCGATCGTGATGGCCTTCCTCGCCGTCGTCTTCCTGCGCGCCATCGACGTGGCGCCCGACGTCTTCGTCATGGAAGGCAACACGCTGGCGCGATCGATAGCCGCCCCGAACGCCTACTCGCTGGTGGTGGCGCTCTGCGCCGGCGCCGCGGGAATGCTCTCGGTGACGCTGGGGCGCTCTACCGCCCTGGTCGGGGTGGCCGTCTCGATCACGACGATTCCCGCCGCTGCCGACATCGGGCTGGCCACCGCTTACGGCGACTGGGCTTCCTTCCGGGGTTCGAGCGCGCAGCTGGCGATAAACATCGCGGGCCTGCTCTTTGCCAGCACGGTGACGCTCGCCATCCAGCGCCGGATCTTCCTGCGCAGGATGCGCCGCCACCTGGCTGGCGAAAAGGCCTGAATCGCGGGGAAGGGAGCCACGAAACGCCCGCGAATCAAGGGGGGTGACTGTTAGTCTCTCAGCGCGCCAGGACCTGCCCGCATCGGCGCAAATCCCAATGGAGAAGTTCTTAATCGACGGCGGAGTACCGCTGAGCGGCACCGTCGTGCCGGCCGGCAACAAGAACGGCGCGCTGCCGATAATCGCCGCTGCCCTTCTCACCACCGACGAGGTGGTGATCTCCAACGTTCCGCGCATCAGCGACGTCGAGTCGCTCGTCGACCTCCTGGAGGGTCTCGGCGTGGAGGTCGAATGGAGGGACGCCAACGAACTCGTGCTCTGCGCCGCCGGGGCGACCCCGGAGGCAGAGCTCGACCGGGCCCAGGCAACGCGAATCAGGGCCTCCTTCCTGCTGGCCGGACCCCTTCTGGCCCGCTTCGGCCGCGCGGTTATGCCCCCGCCTGGCGGCGACGTGATCGGGCGCCGGCGCCTTGACCCGCATCTCGATGCCTTCGGCGCCCTCGGAGCATCGGTGAGCCAGGACCGCGACATCGTCATCGAGGCCCCCGCGGGGCTCTCGGCGGGCAGGGTCTTCATGGACGAGCCGTCGGTTATGGCCACCGAGAACGCCCTGATGGCCGCGGCCCTGACCCCGGGCGAGACGGTGATCGGAAACGCCGCCTGCGAGCCCCACGTCCAGGACCTGTGCAGGATGCTCGTGAAGATGGGCGCCGACATCAGGGGGATCGGCTCGAACGTCCTGACCGTGACCGGCTGCGAGGAGCTGGCGGGCTGCCGCCACCAGGTCGCGCCCGACCACATCGAGATCGGATCCTTCATGGCGCTCGCCGGCGTGACCGGCGGGGAGATGCGGATCGTCGGCACCGAACCGGACGACCTGGCGATGATCAGGATCGTCTTCGGGAAGCTTGGCCTGGCCAGCGAGCTCGACGGAGCGGACGTAGTCGTTCCCGGGGGTCAGAAGCTGGTGGCCTCCCGCGACGTCGGCGAGTACAAGGCAAAGGTCCAGGACGGCCCCTGGCCCGCTTTCCCGGCCGACCTGACCTCAATCGCCGTGGCGCTAGCCACACAGTCGGAAGGGTCGGTTCTGATCCACGAGTGGATGTTCGAGAACCGGCTGATCTTCACCGACAAGCTCGTCCTCATGGGAGCCGACATCACCCTCTGCGACCCGCACCGCGCCATCGTCAGCGGGCCGAGCCGCCTGCGAGGAGACCGGCTGGAATCCCCGGACATCCGCGCCGGCATGGCCATGCTGATTGCCGCCCTCTGCGCCGAAGGGCGCAGCGAGATCGGCAACATCGGCCAGATCGACCGTGGCTACGAGCGAATCGACGAGCGGCTGCGCGACCTCGGTGCGCGGATCGAGCGCGCGCCGGTCGACGTCCAGCCGTCGGTGTCGTGAAGTTCCGGCTCCCCAGCGGCACCCGGGACGTGCTGCCCGAGGAGATGGCCGAGCGCCGGAGGATCGAGGGCGCCCTCCTCCAGACCTTCTCGGAGGCCGGGTACGGAGAGGTATCGACCCCCGAGCTCGAGTATCCGGAGACGGCGGAGCTGGGCCGGATGGCGGCTCCGTACCGGGTGATTGGCGACAGCGGCGAGGAGCTTTCCCTGCGGGCCGACATGACCGGGCCGATAGCGCGGCTGGTTGTGACCCGCTACGCCGACGAGGAGCCGCCGCTGCGCTTCTGCTTCTCGACGGTGGTCCACCGGGCGGTGCAGCCCGGAAAGGGCGAGGCCCGAGAGCTCCGCCAGTCGGGCATCGAGCTCCTGGGCGTCCCGGGGACCGAGGGAACCGTCGAGGCGATCTCGGTCCTGTGCAGGGCGCTCGAGGCCACCGGGCTGGCCGACTTCAGCATCGGCGTCGGCGACATCTCCCTCTACCCGGGGCTGCTCGACGATCTCGGCGTGCCTGCCGAGGACCAGGCGTTCCTCCTCGACGCACTCGAGTCGCGAGACCTCGTGGCCATCGCGGAGCGGGCGGGAGGCCTCGGCCTTGAGGCCGACAGCGAGCGCCTGGTCGCGGAGGTGCCGGCGATGCGCGGCGATGCCGCGGTTCTGGAGGCTGCCGGCCCACTCGGGGAGAGGCTCTCTGGGCTGCGCGACCTGGTCTCCCGGCTCGACCCGGACGTGGCCGGGCGCGTCATCATCGACCTGGGGCGCTTCCCACGCATGGGCTACTACACCGGCGCCGTCTTCGAGGTATACGACCCGGCGCTGGGCGAGCCGATCGGCAGCGGGGGCCGTTACGACGAGCTCCTGGGCCGCTTCGGCCGGCCCCTGGAGGCCGTCGGCTTCGCGATCGACGTGGACCGGCTCCACGCTGCGATCGCCGGCGAGGAACTGGGGGAGACCGGGCGATGAACCGGTTCGGCCTCACCATCGCCGTCCCGCGCGGCGCCCTCCTCGGACCGAGCCTGGACCTGCTCGAGGCGATCGGGATCGACGCCTCGGAGGTGCGCAGCAACGACCGCAAGCTCCTCTTCGAGGAGGTCGGCGTGGTGACGATGCGCCCCTCCGACGTTCCCACCTATGTGGAGGCCGGGGCCGCCGATGTGGGGATCACCGGCAAGGACGTCCTGCTCGAGTCCCCGGACCGCCAGCTCTTCGAACTGCTCGACCTCGGCTTCGGCGAGTGCCGGATGGTGGTGGCCGGAGCCGACGGCGAGGACCGCGGCGCCGAGGCGCTCGACCGCCTGGGGGTGGTCCGCGTAGCGACCAAGTATCCGCGGATCGCCGCTGAGCACTTCTCGGGCAGCGGGCGGCAGGCCGAGATCGTCAAGGTTGCCGGATCGGTAGAGCTCGCCCCGCTGACGGGGCTGGCCGACGCGATTGTCGACCTGACGGCCACCGGCTCCACGCTGCGGGAGAACGGGCTCGTGGTCCGCGAGGAGATCTTCACCGCTACGGCCCGGTTGATCGCCAACCGGGTGAGCCTGCGCGTGCGGTCGGCCGAGGTCGATGAGCTCGTGCAGGCCGTGCGCGAAACGTCGGGCTGATGGACGCGCCCCTGATCGCCATCGCCGACTATGGCTCGGGGAACCGCCGTTCGGTCCAGACCGCGCTCGAGCACGTGGGCGCGAAGGCGACGGTCTCTCGCGACCCCGACCTCCTGGACCGGGCTCAGGGACTGGTGATTCCCGGGGTCGGAGCCTTTCCGGCCGCGATGGAGGCCCTGCGCAGCCACGGCCTGGCCGACGCGATTCTCGAGTTCGCGGCCAGCGGGCGGCCTGTCCTCGGGGCCTGCCTGGGGATGCAGCTGCTTTTCGACGAGTCCGAGGAGCAGGGAGGGGCCGAGGGGCTAGGCCTGCTCCCGGGCATGGTGAGGCGGCTGGAGTGCGGTTCGCTCAAGCTCCCCCATATCGGCTGGTGCGAGGTGGCGTGGGAACTTGGTTCTCCCATCACCGAAGGCCTCCCCGACCCGGCGTTCTTCTACCACGTGCACAGCTACGCCCCGGTCGCCGCCGATGAGGACGAGGTCCTGGGCCGTAGCGACTACGGCGGCAGCTTCGTCAGCGTCGCCGGCCGGGATAACGTCTTCGGGGTGCAGTTCCACCCCGAAAAGTCCTCGCGCAACGGCCTGGCCATGCTGGCCAACTTCGTCTCGCTCTGTCGGAGCCCGGCCGGGTGATCCTCTACCCGGCGGTTGACATCCTCGACGGCCGGGCCGTCCGGCTGCGGCAGGGGGACTTCGACGACGCGACGGTCTACGACAGTTCGCCCCTGGAAGCCGCCCGCAGCTGGGTCGAGGAGGGGGCCGCCTTCCTGCACGTGGTCGACCTCGACGGTGCCCGCTCCGGCGAGGCGGCAAACCTGGAGGAGCTGCGCCAGATCACCGCCGAGCTGAACGTCCCGGTACAGGTTGGCGGCGGCCTGCGCTCGGTCGAGTCGGTGCGGGCCGCCCTGGACAGCGGCGTGGAGCGTGTCGTCCTCGGAACCGCGGCGCTGCGGGACCAGGAGTTTCTCGACGACTGCCTTGGCTTCTGCCGGGACCGGTTGATCGTGAGCGTCGACGTCTCCGGCGGCCGGGTGGCCGTGGACGGCTGGCAGGAGGTGACCGGTGGAGCGCCGGAGGCGGTTATCGAGTCGCTGATGGCCCGTGGCGTGCGCTCGTTCGTGTACTCGAACGTCGATCGCGACGGCATGCTGGAAGGCCCGGACCTCGACGAGGTCTGCCGGATAGCCGGGGTGATCCGTGGGCGCTTCCTGTACGCGGGTGGCATCGGCAGCCTCGCCGATCTCGAGGCCCTCGCCGGCCTGCGACAGGTCAACCTCGGGGGAGTGATCGTGGGCAAGGCCCTTTACGAGCGCAGGTTCACCGTGCGCGAAGGCCAGGAGGCGCTGCGGGCATGAGCCTTCCTGAGGCCGGCGCCACGCGGCGCGTGATCGCCTGCCTGGACATCGAAGCCGGCCGCGTGGTGAAGGGAACCAACTTCGTCGACATCCGCGACGCCGGCGACCCGGTCGAGCTGGCCGGGCGCTACGACGCCGAAGGAGCCGACGAGCTCGTCTTCCTCGACATCACCGCGACCCACGAGCAGCGTGAGACCGTCGCCGACCTGGCCCGCCGTACCGCCGACGATGTCTTCATCCCGTTCACGATCGGCGGCGGCATCCGCAGCGTCGACGACGCCCAGGCGGTTCTCGACGCCGGGGCCGACAAGGTGAGCGTCAACTCGGCAGCGATCGCGCGCCCGGAGCTGATCGACGAGATGGCAGAGCGCTTCGGCTCGCAGTGCGTGGTCGTGGCGATCGACGCGCGCCGCAGCGCCGGCAGCTGGGAGGTCTACACGGCCGGTGGCCGCAAGCCGGAGGGGATCGACGCTGTCGAATGGGCCGCGGAGGCCGCGGAGCGCGGCGCGGGAGAGATCCTCTTGACCAGCATGGACAGCGACGGGACCGCCGCCGGCTACGACCTCGAGTTGACCGGAGCGGTCAGCGAGGCGGTTCCGGTCCCGGTGATCGCCTCCGGTGGGGCCGGGGAGCTCGACCACCTGGTCGACGTGCTCTGCGTCGGCGCCGACGCGGTGCTGTGCGCCTCGATCTTCCATTACGGGCGTTTCACCGTCGCGGAGGTCAAGGACCACCTGCTGGCCGCCGGGATCCCGGTGCGGCCGCCGGGCTCCTGAGCGCCTAACGACGGCCGCCGCGGACCGAGTAGGTCCACATGCTGGTCTGGTCGTTGAGGTAGAGCTGCTTGCCGTCGGTGATTGCCGGGTTGAAAGCGCCCCGGTCGGTCGCCCAGACCTTTGTCCCCTTCGCGGCGCTCAGCGCCTCCGTGCGCCCCTCGAGGGTGGAGTAGAAGAGAAGGTCGCCGAGCAGGTCCACGCCGCCCGAGATTCGCCCGCCACCGGCGTTGCGGCTCCAGCGAGTCTTTCCCGAGCGGGCGTCAAGGGCATAGACGGTGCCGTTGTAGGAGCCGAAGTACACGGTCGGGCCTACACCGCGCGGGTCGGCAACGGCGGCCGATGAGTAGACATAGGCGCCGGTCGCCTTGCGCCAGGCAAGGCTCCCGTCACTGGCCGAGAAGGAGTACATGCTGCCGTTGGTGTTGCCGATGTAGACACGTCCGAAGGCCACCGAGGCGGTCGCGTAGAACTGGCCGTCGCCGAGCCCGAGGGTGCCGCCGCTCCCTGATGTCCAGCGCGTCTTCCCGTCACGGGCACGCAGCGAATGAACCTGCCCGCTGTAGTCGCCGAAGAAGAGCGCTCCCCGGTAGTAGGCCAGCCCGCCCTTGACGGCGCCGCCAACCTTTTTCGTCCAGCGGACCTTGCCGTCGCGGGCCCGAAGCGCATACACGGTTCCGTTCTCGCTCCCGATGTAGACCGTCCCGTCGACGACCACCGGTGAGGTTTCAGTGCGGCTGGGGAGGTCACGCGACCAGGCGAACTTCCTGGTCGCGGTGTCGATAGCGACGACCCGCCCGGCCCGGGCTCCCTTGCGCTCCAGGACGGTGGAGAAGACCTTGCCTTCCCGAACCGCAGGTGCCGACGCGGCCAGGCGACCCAGGAGCTTCTTCCAGACCACCTTTCCGTCGGACCGGCGGACGATGTACAGCGCGGCGTTGTTCTTGAGCAGGTAGAGGAACTGGTCGTCGGCGACCGGCGTGAACTCGAGCAGGATGCGGCCCCGAACCCCCCATAGCGGCTTGAACGGTGGCCGCAGCCCCTTGGCCAGGGGGTAGTAGTGGGTTCTTGCTGCGTCGTAGCCGTAGAACGGCCACGAGAACTTCTTCGGCTGCTTTGGCTCAGGGGTCGTGGTGGTCTCGAAGCCGACCTCCGCGTTGCTCACGTCGGACGGCGTGCGCGCGCCGAGCGCCCAGACGAGGACACCCGCGGCGACGACGATCGCGCCGGCGAGGACCCCCACGAGGATGCGCGCCGTCCGGGTTCGCGGGATCATGCTCTTATGGAAGCAGCCGAGGTGGTCGCCAGCCTTCGCGAAGTACCCGGCGGCCCCGAGCTGCTCGAAGCGGCTGCTGGCCGGCCGGGGCTCTGGCTGGTCGGCGGGGCCGTCCGCGACCTCATGACCGGAGGCGTGCCGAGGGAGCTTGACGTGCTCGTGGAGGGGGGCCTGAAGGAGGTCGCCGCCGAGCTTGGCGAGCCGCTCTTCCACGAGCGCTTCGGCACGGCGACGGTGCGGGGCGATGGATTCGTCATCGACCTGGCCGAGCCCAGGGCAGAGAGCTACCCGGCCCCCGGGGCTCTACCCGAAGTCCGGCTGGCCTCGGTCGCGGAGGACCTAGGCCGCCGCGACTTCACCGTCAACGCCATCGCCGTCTCGCTTCCGGGCGGCGAGGTGTCAAGCGACCCGCGTGCCCTCGATGACCTGGAGTCAGGGGTGCTGCGCGTGCTCCACGAGGATTCATTCGCCGACGACCCGACGCGGGTCTGGAGAATGGCGCGCTACGCGGCGCGGCTGGGCTTCCGGCCCGACGAGCAGACGGCCCGCCTCGCGGCCCAGGCGGTCCCGGGCGAGACGAGCGGGGAGCGGATCGGCAGTGAGCTGCGACTCGTCCTCGCAGAGGAGGATCCCTGCGCGGCGTTCGAGGCTCTGGCCGGGTACTGCCCCCAGGTCCTGCCCCCGGGCTTCCAGCCGCGCCCGGCAGGGCTTGCGGACGCCCTGGAGCTGCTCCCGGAGGAGGGGCGCCGGGACCTGCTCATCCTCTCGGCCTGCGTGGCCGGCATCGATGTTGAGGCCCTGTCGCGCTGGCTGGACCGGCTCGCCTTCACGGCCGCCGACCGCGACCTGGTCATCGCCTCCTCACGCTGGGTTACCGGCGCGCCCCTGCGTTCCGCCCGCGGGCCGGTGGAGGTAGCACGTGCTGCCCGCGGGGCACCGCTTGAGGCGGTCGCGCTGGCCGGCGGGGAGAACGCCACCCTTTGGGTTGACGAGCTTCGCCACATAGGCCTGGAGATCGACGGTGACGACCTGGTCGCGGCCGGGCTCCAGCCGGGTCCCGAGCTCGGGCAGGCGCTCCAGAGGGCGCTCGACGCAAAGCTTTCCGGCCGCTGCTCCGGTCGCGACGAAGAGATTGCTGCCGCGCTCGACACCGGCGAGGACGGCCCGTGAGCGGGAGCCCGGCGGAGCTTTCGCCGGACTTTTCCGCCGAAGGCGCCGGGGCGACCTTCCCCGGCGGCGGCTGTTGGTTTACCGCGGCCGCGGCCGGCGACTTCGCCGACCCCGGAGCCAGGGAGCTCGATGGGCTGGCCTTGCGGCTCGGGCTAGAGGGCCGCGTGTTTGCCAGTTCGACCCAGGTCCACGGCTCGCAGGTGCGGTTCGTCTCCGGCTCGTCGGAGGCCCGGGACGGGGAGGAGTTCGACGGCCAGGTCACCAGCTCGCGCGAGGTCGTCTGCGCCGTGCGGACCGCGGACTGTCTGCCGGTTGCTCTCTTCTCATCTTCGGCTGCCGGGGTAATTCACGCCGGCTGGCGCGGGCTGGCGGCGGGCGTCCTCGCGGCCGGCGTCGAGGCGGTGAGAAGCGCCGGGGACGGCCCCCTTGCCGCCGTTATCGGCCCCGGGGCGCGTTCCTGCTGTTACGAGGTTGGCGATGAGGTGCACGAGGCGTTTGCAGGGCTCGGTCCCCGTGCCCGGGCAGGCCGGAACGCCGATCTTCCCTGGGTAGCCGCCGAGCAGCTCCGCGAGCTGGGCGTGGATGAGGTTGCCGACCTCGAGGTGTGCACGATCTGCGCCGCCGGGCCGCAGTGGCACTCGCACCGCCGCGATGGCGCGGAAGCGGGAAGATCATTGGCCCTGGCATGGCTGAGCTGATCGAAGACATCGACCCCGGGCGCGTGCGTCAGGCCTTGGCCGTCGTTCGCGAGGAGGTCGCTGCCGCCTGCGAGCGCTCGGGCCGCGATCCGGCCGGCGTCGAGGTAGTAACCGCGTCCAAGTACGTGAGCCCGGAAAAGATGGGGCTCCTGGCCGAGGCCGGCATTGAGCTGGTGGGGGAGAACCGGGCCCAGGACCTTGAAGCCAAGGCCGAGCGCTGGCCAGGAAGCTTCCAGTTCGATTTCATCGGTCGCCTCCAGAGCCGGAAGGTCAAGCAGATCGTCCCGCTCGTGCGGCTGATCCACTCAGTGGCCAGCGACTCGGTCCTGGCCCAGCTCGAGCGCCACGGGACACCCGAGACCCGGATCCTCGTCCAGGTGAACATCGCAGGGGAGGAGGTCAAAGACGGGGTTGCACCCGCTGAGCTGGGTGCCTTCATCGAGCGCTCCCCGGTTCCGGTCGTCGGGCTTTCAACGATGCCACCGTTCACCGAAGACCCGGAGCAGAGTCGCCCGTGTTTCGCCCGG
>JAUMBN010000048.1:0-6688 GCA_032119675.1 Solirubrobacteraceae bacterium
ATGATCACGCTTGAGAAGCTGCGCGACTCGCTGCGGGAGATGACCGGCGAGGTCAGGGTTCCTGCCGAACTCGCCGAGCGGGCGCGGCTGCCGATCGAGCGGATGGTTTCGATTACCGGCTGAAGGCCGCCCGGGCGCTTAGTCGCTGCCCTTGTCCTTCCCCTTGCCCTTGCCGGGCGCGGGGGAGGGCCTTGAGGCGCCCGAGTCGTCGTCACCGGCGGGCTTGCCGCTGCCACCGGGGTTGCTGGTCCTCTCGGGCTTGTCGGGCTTGTCCGGCTTGTCGGGCTTGCCGGGTGCTGCCGGGGAAGTTCCTGGCCTTTCGGGGCCGCCGCCGGGAGCCGCGGGGCTCGTGGACGGCCGGTCTGGACGGGTTGCCGTGGGACGGTCCGGCCTGCTGCCGGCGGGCCTTTCGGGGGCTGAGGGAGTCGTGTCCCCGCCACCGCGCCCGCCGCTGGCGCCCGAGTCGACCTTCCCGGGCCTCGTCTCGCCGGTCGGGCCGGGGCCGCCCCCCGGAAGGTCCGGCGTACCTGCGACCTGCCGCGGGCCCGACGGAGCGCCGCCGTCACCCCGCCCCCCGCGGCCCGGAGAGGTGACCGGCATCGAGGGGTTGAAGAAACCGGCAACCTGTCGCGGCGAGCCGTCGCCGAAGGAAGGCTGCTGGGGCGTGGGCATGGAATCGGTCCCCGGCCCGTCGACGGCGACGACACGCTGGCGGCCGTCCGGCCCCTCTACGACCCTGACCCGGGCCTCGCCCTGCACCGGCGTCGCGGCCATGGCGGGGTCGGCGCCGGGGATCAGGGTCCGCTCGCCGGGGGCTGCGGTTGCCATCGTGACCGGGGGCGGGGAGTCAGAGTTTCTCTTCTCGACGACCTCGGTCCCGCCGGCGGCGACGGCGGCGACGCTGGCCACCACCGCGCCGGTCTTCAGCGCCCCGCCGAGGGCGGCGCTGCCGGCGGCAGTGCCCGCTGCGGTGCTGCCTGCCGTCACGCCGCCGGCTGCCGTTGCTCCCCCGGCCGCGGTGCTGCCGCTGGCAAAGGCTCCGTCGGCCAGCCAGATCGCCAGCGGAATGGGGGTGATCGCCGTGGCGGCGGCACGGAGCTGCACCCGGGCGCGACGCACCAGCTGGCGAACCCCGGCATCACTCACGCCGAGCTCCCGGGCCACGTCGGCGTGCGCGCGGCCGTCGACGGCCACGGCCAGCAGCGCCTCCCGCTGGCGCTCGGGCAGGCCGCCGATGTTCTCGACGGTAAGGCGGAGCTCCTCGCTCTGCTCGTAGGCAGCCTCCGGCCCCATCCGGAAGTCGCTGGCCTCGATCAGCGGGGCGTCGCTGTACTCGGCGCGCTGGAGGGCGTTGATCGCGCCGTTGTTGACGATCCGGTAGAGCCAGGGCTTGAGGTCGCGGACCTCGGTGCCGGAGTTGAGCGAGTTCCACGCATTTAGAAAGGCCGCCTGGACGACCTCCTCGGCCCTGGCCTCGCCCACGAAACGCTGCGCGAAGCGGGTTAGCGGTCGCCGGTAGCGCTCGACTATCGCCTCGAAGGCGCGCTCGTGGCCTCCCGCGGCCAGGCGGACAAGGCGTTCATCGCTCTGCGTGCGCAGAAGGGTGGTTGAAATGTGCGGAGTCATAAGACTTCCGAAGCCAAGACCAGTGTAAACCCGAAACGTGACGCGGGCTTCGGTCTTTCCCTCGATTTACCCTTGATTCAGGGCTAATCGGGGCTAATCAGGGCAAATCAGGCGAATTCCGAGGCCTTGTGGGGCCCGACGCAGGCCACCGCCAGCTCCTCGGGATCAACGAGCTTTGCCACCTCGGCCACGTCGTCGTAGGTGACGGCGTCGATCAGGGCGATCGCATCGTCGGGGTCGAACCCTTCGCCGTGGACGATGGCGCGGCCGGCCGCGAACGAGGCAACCGCGTTGGTGTCCTCGAAGGTCAGCACCCTCCGCCCGCCGGCATAGGCCCTGGCGCGCTCGACCTCCTCTTCGGTCGGGCCTTCGGTCGCCAGCTCGCCGACGATCTCCATCATCCGACGGTAGGCCTCGTCGGTCTTGGCCGACTCCAGGCCCGCCCCGAGCAGCAGCAGCCCGTGGTCGGCCGAGAAGTGGTTGAGGGCGAAGACCGAGTAGGCCAGCCCGCGCTGTTCGCGGATCTCGTCGAAGAGCCTCGAGCCCATCGAGCCTCCGAGAAGCGTGGCGTAGATCCCCAGGGCGGCCCGCTGTGCCGGGTCGGTGACGTCGACCTTCGGCCGGTAGAGCATCCGCAGGTGCGACTGGTTGCTGTCGCGCTCCTCCACCAGGATTTCGGGCGCGAACCCGGTGACCTTCTCGAACGGCTCGGGCACCGGAAGGTCGGGGAAGCGGGCAAAGGCCTCGTTGACCGCGCCGTTGGCGTCGAGGTGCTCGAGGTTCCCGACGATGAACGCCCCGCCGGTCCGTCCCGACCAGCGCCGTTCCCGGAAGGCGACCACCTGGTCGCGGGTGAAGCTCCCGAGGTGCTCCTCGGGGCCGAGCACCGGGCGCCCGAGCGGATGGTTGCCGAACCCGGCTACGTCGATCAGCTCGCCGGCCACCGATGCGGGCTGGTCCTTGTAGCGCTGGATCTCCTGGATGACCACGCCGCGCTCGCGGTCGAGTTCGTCCGGGTCGATCTTCGGGCGCCCGACGAAGTCGGTCAGCAGGTCGATCGCCGGCATCGCCGACTCGGCGCGGACGGTGATGTGGAAGGCGACGAGGTCGTGGCTGGTGTAGGCGTTCAGCGATCCGCCCATCCGCTCGGCCGTCTCGTTGACCTTGCGGTAGTCGTCGTAGATCTCGCCACCCTTGAACACGAGGTGCTCGAGGAAGTGGGCCATCCCGTTCTCCTCGGCGCGCTCGGCCCTCGCTCCGGCATCGAAGGCCACGAGGATCGTGGTGGCCCGGGTGCCGGGTATGCCGATGCGGTGGACGGGAAGCCCGTTGCTCGCCGTGGAGGTCGAAATCTGCGCCATGCGGCAACGGTATCGCGCCTGTGCAAACGGTCGTGCACCGCCGCGAAGGGGCAGGGATGGCGGCCCCGGCGGCAAAGAGAAGGCCGAAGGCATGGCCACGACCGAAAAAGACCAGCAGCGGCGCGAGCACGAAGCGGCCGTAAAGGACGCCCGCGAGGGCGTGTCCGAGGCTCGTCCCGGCGATCCCGCCAACGCCATCGAGTGCCGCAAGGTCACCAAGACCTACGACGTCAGCAAGGCCGGCGTCCGCGACGCCACCTTCTCCATCCGCCGCGGGGAATTCGTCTTCATGGTCGGCCCGACCGGCTCGGGCAAGTCGACGCTGATGCGGCTGATGATCAAGGAGCTCGAGCCCGACTCGGGGAGCATCCTCGTCGCCGGGCGCGACATCGGCGAGCTGACCCACAAACAGCTCCCGTTCTACAGGCGCAACATCGGCGTGGTCTTCCAGGACTTCAAGCTGCTCCCCGACCGGACCGTCTACGAGAACGTCGCCTACGCCCTCCAGGTAACCGGCAGCCACCGCAAGGAGATCCGGGAGAAGGTGCCGGACATCCTGCGCCTCACCGGCCTCTCCACCAAGCTCCACAACTACCCCGACCAGCTCTCCGGCGGTGAGCAGCAGCGCGTCTCGATCGCCCGTGCCTTCGTCAACGCCCCGCCGCTCCTGCTGGCCGACGAGCCGACCGGGAACCTCGATCCCGAGACCTCTATCGGGATTATGCAGCTGCTCTACCGGATCAACCGCACCGGGACGACGGTGCTGGTCGCTACCCACGACTCGACGATGGTCGACCGTATGCGCCGCCGCGTGATCGAGCTGTACGAGGGCCGGATCGTCCGCGACGAGCTGGCCGGCACCTACGCGCCGACCGACATGACGACCGCCGAGTTCGGCGCGCTGCTGCGCGAGCCGGCCCCGGAGCCCCGGCGTGCGGACAAGGAAGACCGTGACCCGGCCGACGAGTTCGACGAGGCCTTCAGGGACTAGGCGATGAGCCTCGGGTTCTTCTTCAGGGAGGCGATGACCTCGATCCGCCGCAACGCGGTGCCGAGCTTCGCCGCGCTGGCCTCAGTGCTGGTGACCCTGCTGGTGCTCGGCGTCTTCATCCCGATCGTCCAGGCGACCACCGGCGCCGCCAACGACGTGCGCGGCCGGGTCCTGGTGAACCTCTACATGAAGACCGACGCCAGCCAGGAGGACATCGTCCGTGTCCGCGGCCTGATCGCCGCCACCCCGAACGTCAAGTCGGTCCAGTTCGTGAGCAAGGAGCAGGCCTACGCCGAGGAGCGGCGCAAGAATCCCGAGGCCTACGACCTGCTCGGCTCCAACCCGCTGCCCGACACCTTCCGCATCACCCCCGAGAACCCCGGCGCCTCGATGGCGCTCGTCTCTGCGCTCCAGCCTTCGACCCCGGGCGGCGGCGTCACCACGGTCGACCCTTCTATCGAGTCGGTCGGCTCCTCCAAGTCGAACACCGAGAAGATCCTCACGGCCACGCGCGTGGTGAAGGTAATGATGGGCCTGCTCGCCGCGCTGCTGATCATCGCCTCGATCCTGCTGATCTCCAACACGATCCGGCTCTCGGTCTTCTCCCGTAGGCGCGAGGTCCAGATCATGAAGCTGGTCGGTGCCACCGACGGCTTCATCCGGTGGCCGTTCGTCCTCGAGGCCGTCATCCTTGGGGCGCTGGGAGCGGTCCTCGCCGTCTGCCTGCTTGCGGTGATGAAGATCGCGCTCGTCGACCCGCTCGTCAGCGACTTCGCCCTCCTTGCCGCGCCGGAAACCCTCCCGGTCGGGTTGCTGCTGGGGATTCTCCTCGTGGCCGGTATCGGGGTAAGCGCCGTAGGCTCGGCGATCTCGCTGCGGCGCTTCCTTCAGGTCTGACCTGCGCCGCGGCCGCGCGCCGTAACCTCTCTGGTCGGGTATCCGCCCCTCCCAGCCGATGAAGAGCCACGCCACCCGAAACTTCCTGCTCGCCCTGCTCGCCACCGTGCTTGCCGTCGTGGTGGCCGTCGTGGTGGGCATCGGGCTCCTCCTCGTCGGGGTCTGGATCGGTGGTAACTACCCCAGCCTCGTGCCGTCCGGCCTGCGCGAGGCCCTGGTCGGCAGCGAGCAGGAAGTCTTCGTCCAGGAGGCGATCGACCGGGTCGGCGAGGACTACTACAAGGAGCTGCCGCCCGGGAAGCTTGCCGACCTGGCCATCGGCGGGCTGGTCGACGGCCTGGGCGACCGCTTCTCCAGCTACTTCACGCCGGCCGAATACCGGCGCTTCCAGGAGGCCCAAAACAGCCGCTTCTCAGGGATCGGGGTGAGCATCGTCCCGGTCAAGAAGGGTCTGAAGGTGGTGAACGTTTACAAGGGATCTCCCGCTCGCGAGGCGGGGCTGAGCAGCGGTGACGTGATCGTCGCGGCCGACGGCCGCTCGCTTAAGGGGCTCAGCTCGGAGAAGGCGACCTCGCTGATCAAGGGGCCGAAGGGCACGACCGTCGTGCTCTCGGTTGACGGCACCGGCGAAGAGCGCCGGGTGCGCGTCGAACGCGACGAGATCAAGGTGCCGGTCGTCGCCTCGAAGCTGGTCGAGAGGTGCGGGGAGAAGGTCGGTGTCGTGGCCCTTTCGCAGTTCAGCTCCGGGGCCCATGCCGAGGTCTACGCGGCGATCAAGCGGCTGGAGAAGCGCGGGGCGCAGGCGTGGGTCTTCGACCTGCGCGGTAACGGCGGCGGCCTGGTGGACGAGGCACAGCTCGTCGCCAGCGCCTTCCTCCCCGACGGCCCTATCGTGACCACGCGCGGGCGCAACGTTCCCGAGAGCACGCTCAACGCGACCGGCCGGCCGGTGGTGCCGGAGGACGACCCGGTCATCGTGCTCGTCAACCGTGGCTCGGCCTCGGCCTCGGAAATCGTCGCCGGCGCGCTCCAGGACCGCGGGCGGGCGAAGCTGCTGGGTGAGCGAACCTTTGGCAAGGGGGTCTTCCAGCAGGTGATCGAGCTCTCCAACGGCGGCGCCCTCGACATCACCTCCGGTCAGTACTTCACGCCCAAGGGCCGCAACCTCGGCGGCCGGGGCGTCAAACGCGGTACCGGGCTGCGGCCGGACATCGTGGTGGCGGCCCCGCGGGGCGCGCGGCGTGACGTCCAGCTCGACGCCGCGACCGGCCGCCTGGCCTGCGTGGACCGTTGAGCCGCCCCGGGGAAGAGCCCGGCCCGGGCGAGCCTTTCGTCGCCCTTGCCGAGTCCAAGGGCCGGTTCCTGCAGGCCTACCCGTTCTTCCGCCGGGGGCCGGCGGTCTCCCTCGATCGTGGCGGGAAGGCCCGGTCCGGGCGCCTTGCCCTTGTGGCCCAGCGGGCGAAGGGGCGCCGGACCCGGGCGAAGGTCCTGCGCGAGCTGGGCAGCCCCGATAACGCCCGGGACGTGATCGAGGCCCTGATGCTGGACCGCGGGCTGCGGCTCCACTTCCCGAAGAAGGTCGAGGAGGCCGCCGACCGCGCCGTAGCCGCGCCCTTCGACGACCCCACGCGCAAGGACCTGCGCGACCTTCCCACTTTCACCATCGACCCCTCGACCGCGCGCGACTTCGACGACGCCATCTCCGCCGAGCGGATGGAGAGCGGCCACGTGCGCGTCTGGGTCCATATCGCCGACGTCAGCGCCTACGTCCGTCCCGGCGACCCGGTCGACCGGGAGGCCTACCGCCGGGCCA
>JAUMBN010000049.1:0-5457 GCA_032119675.1 Solirubrobacteraceae bacterium
CAACACCTGCCCGATCCACCACATCGAGCTGACGCGCGAGAACGAGCAGAACTGGTTCTTTCGCCTCTCCGACTTCCAGGAGCCGCTCGAGAGCCTCTTCGACGAGAACCCGGACTTCGTCACCCCGCAGTCGCGCTTCAACGAGGCGCGTTCGTTCATCGCCGGCGGGCTGCAGGACGTCTCGCTCTCCCGGCGCGGGCTCGACTGGGGAGTTCCGCTCCCGTGGGATCCGGACCAGGTCGCCTACGTCTGGTGGGACGCGCTCCTCAACTACTACACGGGGCTCGGTGTGGCCGACCCCGGCGGCGGCCTGGAGGAGACCTTCTGGCCCCCCGACTTCCAGCTGATCGGGAAGGACATCCTCAAGTTCCACGCGATCTACTGGCCGGCCCTGCTTATGGCGGCCGGCCTCGAGGTCCCGAGGCGGCTCTTCGTCCACGGCTTCCTGCTGATGGACGGCGAAAAGATGAGCAAGTCGCTGGGCAACGTGCTGGACCCGGTAGGGGTGGTGGAGCGGTTCGGAGCCGACGCTCTGCGCTTCTACCTGATGCGTGACGTGCCGTTCGGCTCGGACGGCTCGGTCTCGCCGGCCGCCTTCGACGCGCGCTACGAGACCGAGTTGGCCAACGAGTACGGCAACCTCGCCGGGCGCTCGATCGCGATGGTCCATCGCTACCGGGAGGGGGTCGTCCCGCAGGTCGCCCTCGACCCCGAACTGGCCGCGGCGTTCGAGGGGCTGCCCGACCGCGTGGCTGCGCTCATCGACGAGGGCTTGATTTCCCAGGCCCTCGAGGAGATCTGGGAGCGGGTGCGGCGCTGCAACCGCTACGTCGAGGAGCAGGCACCCTGGCAGCTGTCCAAGGACGAGGCCCAGGCCGGGAGGCTGGACGTGGTCCTCGCCTCCCTGATCGAGGGAGTGCGGGCGCTGACCGTTCTCCTTTCTCCGTGGCTGCCCGCCAGCGCGGGAAAGCTGCTGGCCGCGCTGGATGCCGGCGACGAGTCGTGGCCGATGGCTGGCTTCGGGGCCGGGCAGGTGGGCGCCATCGCCGAGCTCGCGCCGCTCTTTCCCAAGGACCCCGGCCCCGCGGCGACCTGACCGGCAGGCGGGCGCCGTGATCGACAGCCATACCCATCTCGAGCTCTGCGACGGTGATGTCCCGGAGCTGGTTAGCCAGGCGCGCGAGGCCGGCGTGAGCCGGATGCTCACCGTCGGTGTCGACGAGGAATCCTCCCGGCGCGAGCTGGAGCACGCGCGGGAGAACGAGGGTGTCCGGGCGGCCGTCGGGCGCCACCCGAACTCCGCTGCCGGTTTCGACGACGGGGCCGAGGCGGCCCTGCTTGAGCTTGCCGCCGACCCGGCCTGCGCCGCCGTCGGCGAGACCGGGATCGACCTCTACCGGGAGGGGGCCCAGCTGGCCGACCAGGAACGGGCCTTCGCCGCCCAGGCGCGGATCGCGCGGGAGGTCGGCAAGCCGCTGGTGATCCACACGCGGGCCGCCGAAGAGCAGACCATCGCATTCCTGCGCGAGCACGCGGAGGGGCTCCCGGTGATCCTCCACTGCTTCTCGATGGCCGACCGCCTCGACGACTGCCTGGCCGAGGGCTGGTGGATCTCCTTCGCCGGGAACGTCACCTACCCGTCTGCCCCCGACCTGGCCGAGGCCGCACGCCGGGTGCCTGCCGACCGGCTGCTGGTCGAGACGGACGCCCCCTACCTGGCGCCGCAGGCGAGGCGTGGCGAGCGTAACTGCCCGGCGTACGTCGTCGATACGGCGCATTTCCTGGCGGACCTTCGCGGGGTTCCCTACGACGAGCTCGAGGCCGTGGTCGAAGCCAACGCCCGGGAGCTGTTCGGGTGGTGAGGCCCGCGCGTGAAGGCGGCGAGGGCCGGAGCGAGCCCACCCAGCCGAGCCTGCGGCGACTGCGCGCGCACGCCGTCAGGCCCCGCCACGACCTGGGCCAGAACTTCCTGATCGACTCGAACATGCTCGAGGTAATCGGCTCGCTCGCCGGCGCCGGACCCGATGACACCGTGCTGGAGGTCGGCGGCGGCCTTGGCGTACTGAGCGAGTACCTGGCCCCGACATGCGGCCACCTCCACGTGATCGAGGTGGACCCGGCGCTCGAGCCGGCGCTGGCCGAGGCGCTCGCGCCGTTCGACAACGCGACCCTCACCGTCGCCGACGCAATGGACGTCGACCTGGCGGCGCTGGAGCCGCCGGCGACCGTGATGGTGGCCAACCTTCCCTACGGCGTGGCCGCGACGGTCATCCTGCGGACGGTCGCCGAGCTCCCGGTGATGAAGCGCTGGGTGGTGATGGTCCAGCGCGAGGTGGGGGAGCGGTTCGCGGCCCGGGCCGGCGAGGATGCCTACGGAATCCCCTCCGTGCTCGCCCAGCTCTCGTGCGACGTCGAGGTGGCGCGGAAGGTCTCCAGGAACGTCTTCCACCCGGTGCCCAACGTCGACTCCGTGCTGCTTCGGCTCGAGCGGACCGGGCCTCCCGCCGACCCGCAGGTCGCCGCGATGGTGAGGGCCGCCTTCGCCCACCGCCGCAAGGCGCTGTCGCGCTCCCTCGACACCGCCGGCTGGGGCGGGGAAGATGTGCGCTCCCGCGCCCGCGAGGCGCTGGCGGAGCTCGGACTGGCGCCCGATGCGCGCGCGGAGAGCTGTACGCCGGCGCAGCTGAGGGAGCTTGCGGAGATGCTAATCCGATGACAGCGATAACCGAACCGGCGCCGGCCAAGGTAAACCTTGGGCTTACGCTCGGCCCGCTGCGCGAGGACGGCCGCCACCGGCTGGTCACGGTGATGCAGCCGGTCGACCTCTGCGACCGGGTCAGCGCGGTGCCGGCGTCGATCGGCGCCGGCGAGGACGAATGTGTCTGTGCGGGGGTCGAGGGGGAGAACCTGGCCCTGGCCGCCCTGCGCGCCTTTCGGGAGGCGACCGGCTGGGACGGCGCGCCGCTGAGGCTCGAGATCGAGAAGAAGATCCCCGTCGCGGCCGGCATGGCCGGGGGCTCGGCCGACGCCGGCGCAGCCCTGCGGATCGCGGAGCGGCTCTCCGGCATCGACGATAAGGAGCTCGTCGACGCGGTGGCCGGCGGCCTGGGCTCCGACGTGCCGGCCCAGCTCTGGCCGGCCCGGTACCTGGCGACCGGCGCCGGCGACGTCCTCCACGCGCTGCCCGAGCCGGCGCCGTTCGGCGTGCTCGTAGTGCCCTCGAGCCACCGGCTCTCCACGCCCGACGTCTTCCGTGAGGCCGACCGGCTCGGCCTGCCCCGCGGCGGCGCCGAGGTCGAGGCGCGCGAGGCGGAGCTCGTGGGTGCATTGGCCGCCGGGGCCGCCTTCCCGCCCGAGGAGCTCATGGCCAACGACCTCGAGCCGGCGGCCGTCTCGCTCCTGCCCGAGCTCGAGTGGACGCTCGACGAGGTGCGGGGCGCCGGTGCGCTGCGCGCCTTCGTCTGCGGGTCGGGGCCGACGGTGGTGGGCCTCTTCGACGGGCACGGCAGTGCGCTGGCCGCCGCAACCGCGCTGGCCGGCCGCGAGCCGCGCCCGGTGGCGGTCGAGCCCTGGTACCCGAGCGCGCTGGGGGCGAGCCGGCCTTGAAGGTCTGGCCCTTTGTAGCTGCGGCGGCGCTGGTCGCCTTCCTCGTGCGCCGCCGGCGCCACCTCGAGCCGCCGCTGCTGGTCGGGGGATTCCTGGTGGCGGTCGGGCTGTGCGTGTACGGGTCGGGGCTGGTCCAGCTTCCGAACCTTGAGGAGGTCCTCCTCAAGGTAGGCGAGACGCTCGGCGAGTGGACCTACCTCCTCGTGCCGGTGCTGGCCTTCCTGGAGACCGGGGCGTTCATAGGCCTGCTCGCCCCCGGGGAGACGGCGATGATCCTCGGCGGCGTCGTCGCCGGTCAGGGCGAGATTTCGGTCATCACGCTTATCGGCCTGGTCTGGATCGCCGCGATCCTCGGGGACGGCTTCAGCTTCTGGCTCGGGCGGCGCCTGGGCCGCGAGTTCCTGGTCAAGCACGGCCCGAAGTTCCGCATAACGCCCGAGGTGATCGAGCGGGTCGAGGGGTTCTTCGAACAGCACGGCGGCAAGGCGATCCTGCTCGGGCGCTTCGTGGGAATCGTCCGCGCGGTGGCTCCGTTCATGGCCGGCACCGGCAAGATGAGCTTCCGGCGCTTCCTGCCCTACGACATCCTCGGCGCCGGCCTCTGGGCGACCACCTTCATTCTCCTGGGCTACGTTTTCTGGCAGAGCCTGGGGACGGTTCTCGAGTACGCCAAGAAGGGCGCACTCGGGCTCGGGATAACAATCAGCGTGATCGTCGGGCTGGTCGTGGCGGTGCGCTGGCTGAGCCGGGAGGAGAACCGGCACGAGCTGGCCCAGCGGATGGACCGTGCGGTAGACCGCCCCGGCCTGCGGTTCCTGCGGCCCGTGGTGCGCTGGGTCCAGGGCCCTCTGCGCTTCTTCATTGCCCGGCTTACGCCCGGCGAGCTGGGGCTGGAGCTGACCACCCTCCTGGCCGTCGCCGCCGTGGGGTCGTTTGGCTACTTCGGCTACTGGATCGCGGTCACCGACCGCGGCTACGGCGCGCTCGACCTGACCGTCAACCGCTGGGCCGTCGACCTCTACAACCCGGTGCTCGCCGACATCTCCCGCTACGTGACTGTCCTGGGCTCCCCGGTCCTGGTCTGGGCGGTCGTCGGCGTGGTCACCATCCTGCTCCTCGTTCGCCGCCACTGGGTGGAGGGTGCGGTTCTCGGGTCGGGGATGCTGCTGACGATCTTCTTCGTGCGGCTCGGCAAGGTCGTCGTCGACCGCCCGCGCCCGGCCGACGCCCTGATCGACACGGCCGGATCCTCCTTCCCGTCCGGCCACGCCGCCTACGCGGTGGCCTGGGTCGCGCTGGCGATGATCGCGATGAGGCTCGTCCCCTCTCTCCGGGGCCGCTGGTGGGTGGTGGCGGTCGCCATCGCGGTGGCGGTGGTCGTTGCCCTCACGCGGGTCTACCTGCGGGTCCATTGGCTCTCCGACGTTCTCGCCGGGGCCGGAGTGGCGGCGATGTCGTTCTCGCTGGTCGCGGTCGTCGCGCTGGTCGTCGACTTCGTGCGGCACAATCCGCCCGGAGCGGAAAAGAACCATGGACAGTGAATCGCTAACCCTCCTGATCGCCGCCTGCTGCGGCGTCTTCGGGCTCGTCGCCTGGGTGGGCCTGATGGCCGCCCCGGCCTGGCAGTCCTACAGCCGGGTCTGGGAGCGGGTGGCGGCGGTATTCCTCACCCTCTACTCGCTGGCCGCCTTCATGATCGTCGGCCTCGGCCTGGGCATCGCCGTCATCTGGTTCTGGGACCGCTTCGCGGCCTGAGCGCCGCCGGGCCGGCGCACATACAATCGGCGCATGGGTTCCGCGGCTCAACGCGCCACCGGGCAGGTCGATCTCGGTTCGCTGGACGCCGTGACC
>JAUMBN010000050.1:0-16213 GCA_032119675.1 Solirubrobacteraceae bacterium
CTTGCGCTCACCGCCGCTGAGCCCGTCGAGCGGCTTCTCGGCCTCCTCGCCTGAGAAGAGGAAGCGCCCGAGCAGCGCGCGGGCGTCGTTCGGGGCCAGGCCGGTCTGGTGGACGGCGGCTTCGAGCGCCGTGCGGGCCCCGCCGAATTCCAGCTCCTCACCGTGCTGGCTCAGGTAGCCGACGTTGACGCTGTGGCCCCTCTTCAGCCGCCCGCCGTCGAGCGAGCGCTCACCGGTCAGTGCCTTCAGGAAGGTCGTCTTGCCGCTTCCGTTTGGGCCGACAAGCGAGACGTGCTCGCCGCGCTCGAGCCACATCGCCGCGTCGTGTACCAGCGTCCTGCCCGGGACCTCGACCCTCCCGTCCTCGAGCTCGAATACCACTCGCCCCGAACGCTCCGGGGCGGCGAAGGAGAACTCCAGCTCCCGGCGGTCCCGCGGCTCCTCAGAGATCCTCTCCATCTTCCCCAGACTCTTTAGGCGCGACTGGGCCTGGCGCGCCTTGGTCGCCTTGTAACGGAAACGCTCGACGAAGCGCTCCATGCGCTCGATCTCCTTCTTCTGGCGTGCGATCGCCCGGCCCTGGGCGATCTCCCGAGCGGCCTGCTCGGCCCTCCAGGCGTGCCACGGCCCGTTGAAGAAGCGTCCGCGGCCCGCCTCCAGCTCGAGAACGCAGTTGCCAACCGACTCGAGGAACCAGCGATCGTGGGCCACGAGGACCACCGCGGCGTCGACCGACTGGAGCCTTGCCTCCAGCCACTCCAGCGACTCGATATCCAGGTGGTTGGTCGGCTCGTCCAGCAGGAGGACGTCGGGGGCGGCAGCCAGCACCCGGGCCAGGGAGGCGCGCGTGAGCTCGCCTCCCGAGAAGCTGTCGAGCGGGCGCTCGAGGTCGGCGTCGGAGAAACCCAGGCCCCGGACGGTGGCCAGCGCCTCGTCGCGCCACGTATAGCCACCGACCAGCTCGAAGCGCGCCTGGGTCCTCGCGTAGCGGTCCATCACCGCCTGGTCTCCCTCGGCCATCTCCTGCTCGAGGCGCGCGAGCTCATCCTCGAGGCCGAGCGCCTCCTGACAGCCGCTGAAGACGTACTCGCTCAGCGGGATCTCCCGCTCGCGCGGGGGCCGCTGGTCGTGAAGGGCCACCCGGGCACCCTTCTCCAGCAGCAGCTCACCCCCGTCGATCGAGCTCTCGCCGGCCAGCATGCGCAGGAGGGTTGTCTTGCCGGCCCCGTTGCGGCCGGCAACCGTCATCCTCTGGCCGCGCTCAAGCCGGAACGAGACGCCACGCAGGAGCGGGCGCCCGGCGACATCCTTTTGAAGGTCTGAACCGGCGATCACGGCCACGGCTCGATGGTACGGTTCCCGACATGGGAATCCGGAGAGCTCGCTCGTTCACCGCCGTTGCCGCCGTTGCGGCCACCGGCCTGGCCATGGCCGCCCCCGCCGGCGCCAAGACATCGGTTGCGTTCAAGGCCTACAAGGTCGGTTCGCTTCCGGGAACTCCCGCGAAGTACAACAAGGTCTTCGTCACCAAGTACGGCTCGCCCAAGGCCAAGAAGGTCCTGGTTCTGATCCCGGGCACCAACGGCGGCGCCGGGAACTTCTCGATCGTCGGCCCCGAGCTCGCGCGGCAGGTTCCCGGCCTTCAGGTCTGGGCCATGGACCGGCGGACCCAGGCTCTCGAGGACACCTCGATGATGAGGAAGGCTGCGGCCGGCAAGGCGACCGCCCAGCAGCTGATCGACTACTACCTCCCCGGCACGAAGCAGCAGTACAAGCCCCACGAGCCCAAGGACTTTGCCTTCATGAAGAACTGGGGCATGAAGATGCAGGTGGAGGATGCCCGCGTGGTGATCCGGCAGGCCGCCAGGGGCGGCCGCAAGGTAATCCTCGGAGGCCATTCGCTCGGCGCCTCGATGGCCGCCGCCTACGCCACCTGGGACTTCAACGGCAAGGCCGGCTACCGGGACATCAAGGGGATCGTCGCCATCGACGGCGGGCTCTCGAGCACGGTCAGCACCAACTACGACACCACGGAGAAGGCCCAGGCCGCCCTGGACAACCTCGACCCGGCCAAGGACGGTCCGTGGGGCAACCTGCTCAGGCTTCCGGGCTTCGCCTGGATCACGGGGCCCTTCGTGGAGATCGGCGCGTTCGGCGCCCACCAGAGCCCCACCGGACCGTCGGTGCTGCAGACCTACCCGCTGATCTCGGCCGTTCCTGGCCTGCAGCCCCCGGGCATCGCGACCGACAACGCCGCTTCACTCGGCTACGCCTTCGACTACAAGACCTCGCCGGCGAACCTCCGGCTGATCCAGGTTCGTTCCGGAGAGCTGGCGGCCAGCGGCGATCCCCGCGGCTGGGTCGACAACGGCATCACTCCCGTCCAGAACATCGCCCGCGGCTTCATGAGCGACCGGAACGGGACCAACGGCGCCGACTGGTACTACCCCTCCCGACTTAACGTCGACACGGGCGGAGCGGCCGGCATCGACCCGAACAGCCCCGGCGCCAAGGCTCTCGGCCTGCGCATTACGCACCTGGCCAAGGTCAACGTGCCGTACTACGCCTTCCAGACCTCGCTAAGCGGCGGCTCGAACGGCGTGATCAACGGGGCGAACAGCTTCGCCGAACGGTCCAAGGTGCCGAAGAATGGCCTCGTGCTCGTCGACCGGGCCTCGAGCACGAGCCATCTCGATCCCCTCCTGGCCGCTCCCGCCAGAAACGATTTCATCAAGACCGTAGTTCCCTTCCTGAAGAGGATCCGCTAGCGACCGGCGATCAGGCCGCCGCGGCGGACGCCGGCTTCATGCCGGTGCGCGGCAACATGAGCGAGAGCAGCCCGGCTACCACGACGAAGGCGGCCGAGGCCCAGAGGCAGGCCTCGAGCCCCTGCCATTGGTAGAGCAGGCCGGAGAGGAGCGTCCCGGCGAGCCGGCCGGCGGCATTGGCCATGTAGTAGAAGCCGACGTTCATCGCCACCTTGTCCCCGTCGGCGTACGCGAGGATCAGGTAGGAGTGCACCGCCGAGTTGAGGGCGAAGATCACCCCGAAGGCGATCAGCCCGGCCACGAGCACCGTCTGGGGGTCGAAGTCGGCCGAGAGGGCCAGCGCTATCGCCGCGGGAAAGAGGGCCAGGACGAAGGCCAGCCCGGCCGCGGTGCCGCCGTCCGGGGCGCGGCTGGCCTGTGCGCGGTTTTGCACCAGCCGGGGGGCGAACGCCTGTACCGCCCCGTAGCCGATCACCCAGACCGCCATGAAGGTGCCGACCTCCCAGAAGGTCCAGCCCAGGACGGTGCGCAGGAAGACGGGCAGGCCGACAACGAACCAGACGTCGCGCGAGGCGAACAGGAAGATCCTCGCCGCGGCGAGGATGTTCACCGCCCGGTTGTTGGAGAACATGTGGCGGAACTTCGCCTTGGCGTCGGGACGGCCCAGGCCCCCGTGCAGGAACGGGACGGTCAGGACCAGGGCGAGGAAGACCATCCCGGCCAGGAGCAGCATCGAGGTCTGGAAGCTCGTCACGCTCAGCAGCACGCCGCCGACGAAGAAGCCGACGCCCTTGAGGGCGTTCTTGGAGCCGGTCAGCACCGAGACCCAGCGATAGAGAGTGCCCTGCGAGTCGTCGGAGACAACGAGCTTCACGGCGCTCTTGGAGCTCATCTTCGTCAGGTCCTTGGCGATCGCGGAAAGGGCCTGGGCCGCCATCACCACCGGCACCACCAGCCACGCCTGCGGGACGAGCCCGAGCACGAGCAGAGCCGTCACCTGGGCCAGCAGCCCGGCCACGAGGGTCGTGATCAGCCCCGAGCGGGCGGCCACGAAGCCGCCGAAGAGGTTGGTGAGGATCCCGAAGACCTCGTAGAAGGCGAAGATGGTGGCCAGCTCGAACGGCGTGTAGCCAAGGTCGTAGAAGTAGAAAAGGACCAGGATCCGGACGGCACCGTCGGCGACGGTGTCTGCCCAGTAGGCGGCGGTGACGAGCGCGTAGCGACGCAGGTCGCCCTCGCGGTCGCTGGCGGCGGCCCCGCTCATCGGCCGCTCAGCTCAGGCCCCGGGCCACGATCCCGGCGAGCTCGACCATTCGGTTGGCGTAGCCCCACTCGTTGTCGTACCAGGCGAGGATCTTGGCCTGGGTGGCGCCGGTGACCATGGTCGAGAGCGCGTCCACCACCCCGGAGCGCGGGTCGCCGCGGAAGTCGACAGAGACCAGGGGCCGCTCCTCGTACCCGAGGATCCCTTCGAGCGGACCCTCGGCCGCGGCCTTCAGCGCCCCGTTGACTTCCTCCACCGTCGTGGGCCGCGAGAGCTCGAAGACGCAGTCGGTGAGCGAAGCGTTGAGCAATGGGACCCGCACGGCCAGCCCGTCCAGCCTTCCCTCAAGCTCCGGGAAGATCATCCCGATCGCCGTCGCCGAGCCGGTGGTGGTCGGGATCAGCGAAACCCCCGAGGCCCTGGCCCGCCGCGGGTCGCGATGGAAGGCGTCCACCACCACCTGCGTGTTGGTCAGGTCGTGCAGCGTCGTTATCGACCCCCGCTCGATCCCCACGGCCTCGTGGACCACCTTCACCACCGGCGCCAGGCAGTTGGTGGTGCACGAGGCGGCGGTGAGGATGTCGTATCGGGTCGGGTCATACAGACCGTCGTTGACGCCGACGACGACATTGAGCGCCCGCTTGTCTCTTACCGGCGCGGCGACGATCACCTTCCGCACGCCCCGCTCAAAGTAGGGCATCAGCGAATCGACCGTGCGGAAGCGACCGGTGCATTCGAGGACCACCTCGACGCCGCGCTCCTCCCAGGCAACCGCACCGGGCTCAGCCACCGACGACCAGCCGATCTCGCGGCTACCAACGGAGAGCGCGTCGCCGTGCCCACCGGCTTCGACCCCCCACCGGCCGTGGACGGAGTCGAACTCGAGCAGGTGGGCCGCCGCTGCGGCATCGCCGCCGATGTCGTTGACGTGGACCACCTCCAGCGAGGCGTCGACCCAGGCGGCCCTGAAGTCGAGCCGGCCGATCCGCCCGAAGCCGTTGATGCCAACGCGGGTCATTTCCGGCAGACCGTATCCATTGACAACAATCGAATCAATCGATATTTGTAGATTGATGAATGTCGATCTGGAGACCGCCCCCAAGACCAAGCGGCCCCCCGGCGAGCCCTGCTGCGAGCCGGTTGCCTACCCGGAAGTTGCCCGCGAGGAGGCCGCCCGAATGGCCGAGGTGGCCAAGGCCCTGGGCGACCCGATCCGCCTCCAGCTCGTCGACGTCCTGAGGGAGAACGCCGGCAAGGTCTGTGTCTGCGAGCTCCTGCCCCTCTTCGAGATTTCGCAGTCGACCCTCTCCCACCACCTGCGCAAGCTGCGCGAGGCCGGGATCGTCGACTCCGAGCGGAAGGGACTGTGGGCCTTCTACTACGTCCGCCCCGGAGCGCTCGAGGAGCTCGCCGGCTGGCTGGGCCCCGCCTAGCGCGGGCGTGCAGCGCCAGATCAGGGCGGGGTCGGGCGAGGCTCGATCTCAGCCAGCGAGCGGCC
Organism: Solirubrobacteraceae bacterium; assembly: GCA_032119675.1. Lineage (GTDB taxonomy): Bacteria > Actinomycetota > Thermoleophilia > Solirubrobacterales > Solirubrobacteraceae > F1-60-MAGs163. The sequence continues at coordinate 5,531 of JAUMBN010000050.1, forward strand.
GGAGAGCTCCTCGAGCGACTTGCCCTTCGTCTCGATCCGGAAGACGAGCGTCACCAGCAGCGCCAGCACACAGACGCCGGAGAGGAGGAAGAGCAGCGCCTGCTCGCCAATGTCGGCCATGAGGATCGGGAAGACGAATACCCCGATGGCGGCACCGAACTTGGCACTGGCCGCCGCGAAGCCGTGCCCGGCCGCCCGGATATCGGACGGGAAGACCTCGGCGGGCAGCGCATAGGTGGTGGCGTTGGGGCCGGCGTTGCAGAAGAAGCTGAAGAGGGCGAAGCCGAAGAAGACCAGCGCCAGGTGCTCCTCCGGCCCGCCGGCCAGCACCTCGGTGATGGCGAGGATCGCCAGCGCGATCGACATGACGGTGAAGCCCATCACCTGGAGGGGTATGCGCCCGGCGCCTTCACCGACTCTTCACGAGCCGGAGGCGCCACGGGGCAGCCCGCCACCACCGCGCTCGAACTCGATCAGCAGCTCGTTCTCGTGGGCGACGCGGTCGGCGCTGCCATCGAACTCGCGGAACATCCGCTTGAGCCGGCGCAGTCCCTCTACCGGACGCCCGGCAAGGTCCCCGGCCAGTTCGACGGCTGCAGGCTCGGCCTCGGCGGCGGTGACAAGGCGATGGGCCAGGCCCAACGCAAGCGCCTCCTCGCCGTCGATGACGCGCCCGGTGTAGACCAGCTCCTTGGCCCGTGCGAGCCCGATCAGGGAGATGAGGCGAGCCGGGCCCACCGGCACCCCGAGCCGCGATCCGGCCCAGGCGAGCTTGAGGTTGTCGCCCGCGATCCGCAGGTCGCTCCCGGCGGCCAGCTCCGCCCCGGCTCCGACGCAGTTGCCGACGCAGACGCAGATCACCGGCACCGGGACCTCGTCCAGGGAGCGGTACAGCTCCGTGTAGGCCTCCATCCGGCGCAATCCGCCGGCGGCGTCGAGCTCCTCGGTGATGTCGGCGCCGGCGCAGAAGGCACGGGTGCTCGTGGTCGAGAGGACCAGGGCGTGGAGGCTCTCGTCGGACGCCGCCTCGGTGAAGGCCTCCACCAGCGCCAGCGTCGTCCCGGTGTCGAGCGCGTTTCGCACGTCCGGGCGGTCGATCCGGATCAGCTCGATCCCGGCGCCGGGACGCTCTCGCGTGATGGCAGGCATGCCGACGGGTTCTATACGATGTGTGGTGAATGAAGCGTCTGGCCCTGATCCTTCCGACCACGCTCGTGACCGGCCTGCTGCTCGCGCCTGCCGCGATCGCCGACGAGCTTGAGCCGCTCAGCGGCGAAGGCCTCTACGGCGCGGCCAACGACAAGGTGGTCACCACGGCCGGCTTCATCGTCATCGCCTTCTTCCCCCTCTTCATCCTCACGATGAGCCTCATCCAGTGGCGGCTCGAGAAGCGCAAGGAGGCCCGCAAGGCGGCCGCCAAGCGCCTCAAGGCCTCCGCCGGCGACCACTGGCAGGCCGGCTGGTAGCCGGCCCGGCCGCTTCCCTTCTCATAAGTCGCAGCACCTCCCCGGCCGGCCCGCCGGGCGCAACGTAAAGCCGGCCGAGTCCCGTTAGGCTTCCGGCCGTCCCGACCGCGATGCGCCAGCAAGAGGAGACCCCCTCGAGATGCCGACCTATTTCGTAACCGGAGCGACAGGCTTCATCGGCCGCAACCTCGTCGAGCGCCTGCTCGACCGCGACCCGGAGGCCCACGTCTACGTCCTGGTCCGCGACGGCTCCCAGGAGCGTCTCGGCATCCTCTGCGAGAAGTGGGGCGCCGGCGGCCGGGTGGAGGCAGTGACCGGCGACCTGCTCGAGCCGCGCCTCGGCGTCAGCGGCGAGTGGATCTCCGAACACCGCGGCGAGATCGACCACTTCTTCCACCTGGCTGCCATCTACGACATGACCGCCTCGGACCGGCGCAACGAGGAGCTGAACGTCGGCGGCACCCGGCACATGCTCGAGCTCGTCGCCGCGCTTGAGCCGGGCACGCTCCACCATGTCTCCTCGGTCGCCGTGGCCGGCTCCTACCAGGGTCGCTTCACCGAGGAGATGTTCGCCGAGGGCCAGGAGCTGCCTTCCCCCTACCACCGCACCAAGTACGAGTCCGAGCGCCTGGTCCGCGAGCGCTCCTCGGTTCCGTGGCGCGTCTACCGGCCGGCGATCGTCGTCGGCGACTCACGGACCGGCGAGATGGACAAGGTCGACGGCCCCTACTACTTCTTCGGGGTCATCCGGCGCCTGGGCAACGCTCTCCCCTCCTGGCTGCCACTGGTCGCGCCGGAGATCGGCGAGGTCAACATGGTGCCGGTCGATTACGTGGCCGACGCGATGGTCGAGATCGCCCACCAGCCCGGGCTCGACGGCCGCGCCTTCCACCTCGCCGACCCGGAGATGATCGGCGTGACCGAGGCGCTCAACCAGTTCGCCCGGGCCGCTGGCGCGCCGCAGGTGGCCGTCCGCCTCGACCAGCGCCTCACCGGCGCCCTCCCCGTAGGGCAGGCACTCGGCTCGCTGACCAGCCTCCCCGGCGCCCACGCCATCCGCGAGGCGGTCCTTGAGGACTTCGGAATTCCCGACCAGGTGATCGAGCACGCCGGCTTCACCTGCAGCTTCGACACCGCCGAGAGCGAGCACGCCCTCGCCGGCACCGGGATCTCCGTCCCGCCGCTGACCGACTACGCGCCGGTGCTCTGGGACTACTGGGAGCGAAAGATGGACCCGGACCGCTTCAAGAGCCGCTCGCTCGAGGCGGCGATCAACGGCCGCACCGTGGTGATCACCGGCGCCTCCAGCGGCATCGGGCGCTCGACCGCGCTCAAGGTGGCCGCCTCGGGCGGGATACCGATCATGGTCGCCCGCAACATCGAGAAGCTCGAGGAGGTACGTGAGGAGATCGAGATGCGCGGCGGAACGGCTTCGGTCTACTCGGCCGACCTTGCCGACCTGGACTCGATCGACGGCCTCGTCGAGCAGATTCTCGCCGACCACGCCTCGGTCGACATGATCGTCAACAACGCCGGCCGCTCGATCCGCCGCTCGGTCGAGCTGAGCCTCGACCGCTTCCACGACTTCGAGCGCACCATGCAGCTCAACTACTTCGGGGCGATCAAGCTGGTGATGGGGTTCATCCCCCACATGCGCGAACGGCGATTCGGCCACATCGTCAACGTCTCGTCGATCGGGGTCCAGGCCGCGCCTCCCCGCTTCAGCGCCTACGTCGCCTCAAAGGCGGCGCTCGACGCCTGGTCGCGCGTCGTCAGCTCCGAGCTGATCGGCTACAACATCACCTTCACGACGGTGCACATGCCGCTGGTGCGCACCCCGATGATCGCCCCGACGACGATCTACAAGTCGTTCCCGACGATCTCCCCGGACGAGGCCGCTGACATGATCTGCGACGCCCTGCGCAAGCGCCCCAAGCACATCAACACCACGCTCGGCACCGTCGCGGAAGTGCTCTACGCGATTGCCCCCAAGGCCCTCGACCAGGTTCTGGCCACCGGGTACCGCCTCTTCCCCGACTCCGCCGCTGCCAAGGGAGAGGTCGCCGCGGCAGAGAGCGAGGGGCCGTCGATCGAGCAGCGGGCGATGGCCAACCTCACCCGCGGCGTCCACTGGTAGCGGGAGACAGGCCTCGGGAGGCCGGGGCGGTAGCTGGGCGCCGCGCAGCCGCGGCCGGTCAGCCGTAGCCGCCGCGCAGCCGCTGGCGGTCAGCCGTAGCCGCCGCCGGTCGCGCCGGCGCCGGTCCGTACCCGCTCCAGCACCGCCTGCGGAGAGTCGCTTCCGTTCACGCGCACGCGCGGCAGCAGGAGCTGGTTGTCCTTCGGCGAGGCTATGCCCGGCTCGACGGTGGTCGCGGTGGTGAACCCGGCCCGCTTCACGGCCTGCTCGGCCTCGGCATCGTACTTGCCGGCGGGGTAACAGAAGGTGTTCACCTCGACGCCGAACTCCTTCTCGAGCTCCTTCTTCGAGCCGGCGACCTCGCGGTCCAGGCCGGCGGCGTCGAGCGTTGTCAGGTCGGCGTGGGTGACCGTGTGGGCGCCGATCTCCCAGCCGGCGGCCACGAGCGCCTTGACCTGCCATGGGGCGATCCCGCCCTTGGGGTCGATGTTCCCGGTCTTCAGGTTGAGGACGCCGGGCCAGCCGGCCTCCCTGAGGATCGGCCGCGCCGACTCGTAGTGGCTGAGGTAGCCGTCATCGAAGCTGACCACGACGGGCCTGGCCGGCAGGCCCGGCCCGCCGTTCCACGCCCGGTGGACCTGCTCCATCGTCACCCCGGCGTAGCCGGCCTTCTTCAGGGCGGCGATGGTCTGGCGAAAGGTCTGGGCCGGCACCCACAGCTCGGCCTGCGGGGTCCCGGGGGCCGGGGCCTTGACCACGTGGTACATGAGGATCGGCACCGGGCCGCGGTAGCTGCCGGTGGCCGGGGCCGGAGCTTCGGGTTCTTCTTCGGCGGCCGTCGTCGGCGTCGTAGCTGGTACCTGCACCGCGCCGGTGTTGGCCGATCCGGCCTTGTCCCCTCCCCCACCCGCGGTGAGGAGTAGGAGAAGTGCGACCACCACGGCGCCCCCGGCGATGCCGGCGGCGAACGCGCGGCCGGCGGTCACTGCGCGGCGGCCGCCTCGGCGGCCCGCGCCAGCGCTATGCCCATCATCTCCTTCTGCACGTTGCGCGGCTCCTCCCCTGGTCCGGGCGAGAGGCGCTCCCAGCTGCCGTCGGAGCGCAGCACCCAGGAGTTGGTGTTGTCGGCCAGGCAGCGGTCGAGGTCGTCGAGAACCTCGGCACGGCATTCGGGGTCCTTGACCGGGGCGATCAGCTCGACCCGGTTGTCGAGGTTGCGGGGCATCAGGTCGGCCGAGCCGATGAAGACCTCTTCGTGGTCCCCGTACTGGAAGTTGTAGATGCGGGAGTGCTCGAGGAAACGCCCGACGACGGAGACGACGCGGATGTTCTCGGACATCCCCGGAACCCCGGGCTTGAGGCAGCAGGCGCCACGCACGTTGAGCTGGATGTTCACCCCGGCGTTGGAGGCCTCGTAGAGCGCCTCGATCACCCGCGGGTGGACCAGCGCGTTCATCTTCATCCGGATCTGCGCCCGCTGGCCGGACTGCGCGGCGGCAATGGTCAGCCCGATCCGATCGATGATCCCGTCGAGCATGAAGTTCGGGGCCACCAGCACCTCGTGGTAGAGGTCCGGGCGGCCGTAGCCGGTCAAGTGGTTGAACATCTCCGAGACGTCGGCGCCGATCTGCTCGTCGCAGGTGAAGAGCCCGAAGTCGGTGTACAGCCGCGCAGTCTTGGGGTGGTAGTTGCCGGTCCCGATGTGCACGTACCGGCGCACGCCGTCACCCTCGCGGCGAATGACCAGGACGCACTTGGCGTGGGTCTTCATCTCCGGCATCCCGTAGACGACGTGCACGCCGGAGCGCTCGAGCTTGCGCGCCCACTTGATGTTGGCCTGCTCGTCGAAGCGCGCCTTGATCTCCACCAGGCAGACCGCCTGCTTGCCGTGCTCGCTGGCGGTGATCAGCGCGGGGACCAGCGGCGAGTCGTCGGAGGTGCGGTAGACGGTCTGCTTGATCGCCAGAACGTCCGGGTCCTCGACCGCACGCTGCACGAAGCGCTCGACCGAGACCCCGAAGGAGTCATAAGGGTGGTGGACCAGCAGGTCCCCCTGGCGGATGACCGAGAACATGTCGAGCTCCTCGTCCTCGGCCTCTATCAGCCGGGGCTGGACGACCGGGGCCCAGGGCTCGTCGCGGAGCTCCTCGTAGCCGGGCAGGCTGACGATCTGCATCAGGTCGGTGAGGTCGAGCATTCCCGGCACCTTGTAGAGCTGGCGGTCGGAGACGTTCATGGCCTCCACCAGCTGGCGAAGGATCTCCTCGCTCATCCCCTCCTCGACCTCGAGCCTCACCACCTCGCCGAACCGGCGCTGCCGAAGCTCGGCCTCGACCGCCTCCAGCAGGTCGTCGGCCTCGTCGGAGATCTCGAAGTCGGAGTCGCGGGTAACCCGGAAGCAGGCGTGGTCGACCACCTCCATCCCCGGGAAGAGCTCGGCGAGGTTGGCGGCGATCAGCTGCTCGAGCGGCACGAACCGCGTGTCGCCCTTGGCCACCGGGAAGAAGCGCGGTGTCAACTCCTTGGGAACCTTCACCCGGGCGAAGACGTCCTGGTCGGTCTCGGGGTCGCGGACCATCACCGCCAGGCTCAGGGAGAGGTTGGAGATGTAGGGGAAGGGGCGGCCCAGTCCGACGGCCAGCGGGGTCAGTACCGGGAGCACCTGCTTGCGGAAGCGCTCGTCAATCCGGATTCGCTGCTCCTCGGTCAGCTCGTCGAGGCCGACGATCCGGATGCCGTGCTCGGCCAGCTCCGGCATCAGCCGGTCCTGCCAGAGGTGGGCCTGGCGCTGGACCTGCGGGACGATCTTCTCGTGCAGGGCGTCGATCGTCGTGCTCGGCGTGAGGCCGCCGCGCATCTTCTCGATGCCGGCGTCGACCTGGTCCAGGAGCCCGGCGACCCGGACCATGAAGAACTCGTCCTGGTTGGAGGAGTAGATCGAACAGAACTTGAGCCGCTCCATCAGCGGCTGCTCCTCCGGCGGGCTCTCGGCGAGCTGGAGGACGCGGTCGTTGAAGTCGGTCCACGAGATCTCGCGGTTGAACGAGCGGGTCGGATCGGCCAGGTCGCTCGAGCGGCGCGGAGCGGGGAACGGGTCCTCGGCGCTTGGCGCCGCCGGAGGCAGGCTGGTCGGGACCGGCAGGTCCTCGCCCCCGGAAGGGGCGCGGTCGGTGTCGGTCACCGGCCCCCTCCCACGGTCTGGGCCAGGCCACCGGCCGCCGCATCCGGGCGCTCGGAGAGGGCGAACTTGAGGCGGGCCCGCAGGCCGTCACGCTCGAGGTCGTTCCACATCGCCACGAACTGATCGTAGAGAAGCTCGCGCCGTGCCCGGAGATAGGTGGCCAGGGTGACCAGCCCCCGCTCCTCGGTGGCCGGCTCGAGGGAGGCGACCAGGCCCGGGTCCAGGTCGGCGCTCCCCTGGGCCATTTCGCGAAGCTGGGAGGCGGCCTCACCCTCCAGTTCCCGCCGCAGCGCGTCGACCCGCGGGTACTGCACATCGCAGTCGTGGATCTCGCCGAGCAGGTCCTGGAGGCGCTTGATCCGCTTCTCGGCCGCCACCGCGTAGGGGCCGAAGCAGGTCTCGGCCGTTACCTCGAGCACGTAGCGCAGGCGCTTGGCCGCGATCCTCATCTCGTGCAGCTCCTCCACGTTGGCAGGGTCGAGCACATCGGGCACGAACGACCAGAGCTCGTCGAGCCGCGCCGAGACGACCTTCTCGGCGTTTGCGGCCAGGGAGCCGTCGGGGTCGAGGTTCTTGACCTTTCCTGGCTTCACCGCAGCTGCGTCCCTTCGCTGGCCAGCGCCTGGTCCTCGAGGCCGGCGCGGATCGCGGCCGCAGCCGCCAGTTCCTCGAGCCGTCCGCGAAGGTCGTCGGCGACCATTGCCTCGAGGGCCACGGCAAGGTCGGCGTTGGCCTCCGCCTGCTGGCGGCGCGTGCCCTCGATGAAGCGCTCCACTCCCGGCCTGTCCTGCGGTCCCACCGCCCCGGCGAACTGGGTAAGCGCCTGGAGCTCCACGTCCGGGTCGCGGCGGGCGCCGAGCGCATCGGCCAGGCGCCTGACCTCCTTGAGCGCCGGGCGCAGCTGCTCCCTGGGCAGGCACGGGGCGTAGAACTCGAGCACCGCCCGCAACCGCCTCGTCGACACCCTCATCGCGTGCAGCCGCGTGATGTCCTGCGTATCCAGGACGCCCTCGGAGTGGGCGAAAAGCTCCTCGCTGCGCACCTCGATCGTCAGCGCCGCGGCGTGGGCGTAGGAGATGTCGGCGCTCAGGCCGGGTATCGGGCGTGCCTTGGCCACGGCGCCATTATTGCGATGCCGGCCTGCGCGTGGGCCGGCGGCACCGGTATTTCACATCCGGTTTGCGATCATCGCCGCGTGTCCCAGAGCGCTCCGGCCATCCTCGTTCGCGACCTGCGCAAGAGCTACGGGGACCACGAGGCGGTCGCCGGCGTCGACTTCGAGGTCGCCACAGGCGAGATCTTCGGCCTCCTGGGGCCGAATGGCGCCGGGAAGACCACGACCGTCGAGATCCTCGAGGGGTACCGCCAGCGCAGCGACGGGATCGTCTCGGTGCTGGGCTTCGACCCGCAGCAGCGGCCCCGCGCGCTGCGCGAGCGGACCGGGATCGTGCTCCAGAGCTGCGGGATGTACAGGCACATCCGGGTGCGTGAGGCGGTGGAGCAGTGGGCCGGCTTCTACCCCCACCCGCGCAGCGTCGACGAGGTTCTGGAGATCACCGGGCTCAGCGACCGCCCCGACGAGCCGGCGCGCAGCCTCTCGGGCGGCCAGAAGCGCCGGCTCGACCTCGCACTTGCCCTCGTCGGCGACCCGGACCTGATCTTCCTCGACGAGCCGACGACCGGCTTCGACCCGGCGGCCCGCCGCGAGGCGTGGGCCACGATCCGCCAGCTCCAGGAGCTCGGCAAGACGGTGCTGCTGACCACCCACTACCTCGACGAGGCCCAGGCACTCTGCGACCGCGTGGCGATCATCAAGGAGGGACGCATCCTCACCGAGGGCCCGCCGGCGACCCTCAGCGCCAGCGCCGGCCGCTACCGGGTGGCCTGGCGCGACGAGCACGGCATCGCCCAGGAGCGCGAGGAGGAGGACCCGACGGCGCTGCTTCACCAGCTGACCAGCGCCGCGCTGGCCCGCGGGTCGGGAATCGAGGAGATCTCGGTCACCCGGCCGACCCTCGAGGACGTCTACCTCGAACTCACCGCCGACGAGGTGGACGAGGTCGTATGAGCGCCGCCGCCCTCTCCTGGCGCCAGTACCGGCTCGAGCGCCGGATGTTCTGGCGCAACCCCGCGGCCGCATTCTTCAGCTTCTTCCTGCCGCTCCTCTTCCTGTTCCTCTTCGGGGCGATCTTCCGCGACAGCCAAGAGAACCTCGACATCATCGTCCCGGGCATCGCGGGCCTGAGCATCATGGCCACGACCTTCAACGCGCTGGCCACGCAGATGACATTCCTTCGTGAGCAGGGCGTCCTCAAGCGGATCCACGGCACCCCCCTCCCGGGCGGCTCCTACCTGGCCGGGGTCATCGGCAGCGCGGCCACCAACGCCGTACTTCAGATCGCGATCGTGATCGTCGCCGCACGCTTCGTCTTCGACATCGGCTGGCCAAAGAACTGGGTCGACCTCGCCGTTTTCACGCTCCTGGGAATCACCTGCTTTGCCGCCCTCGGCGTCGCCTTCTCGCACGTGATCCCCAACTTCGAGGCGGCGCCGGCCTACACGAACATCGTCTTCCTGCCGATGATCTTCATCTCGAGCGTCTTCTACAACGTCGACGTGCTGCCCCAGTTCCTCGCCGACATCGCCGAGGCGCTGCCCCTGATCCACGTGATCAACGGGCTGAAAGCGGCGCTGGTGACGGGGGCGCCGCTCACCGACCAGCTCTCCGACCTGGCGGTGCTCGGAATCTGGACAGTCGCGGCGGTCTTCTTCGCCATCCGCGGCTTCAGCTGGACCCAGCGCGACTAGCCGCGGGGGAAGGCCGGCGGGATCTCCCCCTCCAGCTCGACCGGCACGTCGGCCAGCGGCCCCTGCTCCCAGTCGCCGGCCAGCAGACCGAAAACGTTGACGTCAAGCCACCGGCCGTCGTGGCGGTGCCAGTCGCGAAGCACCCCCTCCCGGGTGAAGCCGACACCCAGCAGCGCCCTGGTGGAGCGCTCGTTCTCCGGGTTCGAGTAGGAGCCGACCCGGTGCATCCCGAGATGATCGAAGGCCAGGCGGGTAATGATCGCCTTCGACTCCCGGTTAACCCCGGTGCCCTGAAAGGGCGTACCCAGCCAGGTGCCAACCACGCAGCGCAGGTCGCGGGGGCTGAACTCGCTCAGGCCCGTGACGCCGGCCGGCCCCCTCTCGTGATCGACGATCAGGAGGTCGAGGTGTACGCCCTCTTCGCGCTGGCGCTCGCAGCGCTCGATCCAGGCCAGGGCCTGGCCTTCGTCGGTGTAGGGGCCCCACGAGAACCAGCGGGTCACTTCCGGGTCACCGGCAAGCTCCAGCAGCGCAGGGGCATCCTCCGGCTCGGGTGGCCGCAGCGTCAGCGTCGGCCCTTTCAATGCGAAAGCCACGGCAATAGGTTGGCATGGTGCTCGCGCTGCTCTACGACGTGCACGGGAACCTGCCGGCGCTCGAGGCGGTGATCGCCGATGCCGAGGACCAGGGCGCCGACCGTTACCTGCTGGGCGGCGACTACGCGCTCTTCGGCGGCTGGCCTGCCGAGACGCTCGACCTCCTGGAGAGCCTCCCTGCCGACTGGATCCGGGGGAACGGGGAGCGCTGGGCGGCGCGGCCCGATGAGGCGCCCGACGACGAGGTCGTCCAGGGGGCGATTGAGGCCTGCCGGCAGGCGCTCGGGGAGGAGCGGGTGGCCCGCCTGGCGACGCTCCCCGCCAGCATCCCGGCCGGCGAGCAGACCCGGGCCTGGCACGCCTCCCCGCCCTCCGACGTCGAGTCCTTCCTTCCCGAACCGTCAGGCGAGGACGCTCGCCTGCTGGAAGGGGTCGCCGAGTGTCGCCTCTACTTCGGCCACACCCACCTGCCCTTCTCGCGGGTCGACGGGGCGA
>JAUMBN010000051.1:0-5865 GCA_032119675.1 Solirubrobacteraceae bacterium
CGCACCACCAACTGGACCATCGGTCCGTGCCCGAGCCTCCCCTGGGCGCGGCTCGTCCACCCCCACCTCGACGAGGAGCAGGCACTGGCGAAGCTCGTGGAGGAGCTCGTCCACATCTGCCGGCTCGACGAGGAGGACCCGGTGGCGGCCTGGACCGAACGTGCCGGCTTCCTCGAGGACGTCGCCTCACGCCTTAGCGCGCGGTCGTTCGACTCGCTCCACTTCGAGGGCCCCGGAACCGACCTCACCGTCGGCCTGCTTCCCTCCAGCCGCTTCCTGTCGGCGAGGTTCGAGACCGTGGACGGAATCGTCCACATGCCGAACATCCCCTCCGAGGAGGTCTTCTCTGCGCCCGATCCGGCCCGGACCGAGGGCGTCGTGCGCTCGACCAAGCCGCTGGTGGTCGGCGGCTCGATCATCCACGGGCTCGAAGTCGAGTTCCGGGAGGGGCGCGCGGTACGGATCGATGCCGAGGAGAATGCAGGCGTACTGCGCGGCTACGCCGAGAGCGACGAGGGAGCCTGCCGCCTGGGTGAGGTAGCGCTGGTCGACGCGGCCGGGCGGATCGGCAACACCGGCACGACATTCTTCGACACGCTCCTGGACGAGAACGCCGCCGGGCACATCGCCCTGGGCTCGGCCTACGGGATCTGCGTCGACTCCGAAGAGGACCGCAAGCGGATCAACCAGAGCCGGATCCACGTCGACTTCATGATTGGCTCCGATGAGATGACCGTCACCGGCATCGGCACCGACGGCAGCCGCACCCCGGTCCTGGTCGCCGGCGACTGGAAGATCTGACTCAGTCGGCGCGCCGGCTGGGATGGCGGCGCCACCACCACACCACCGAGGCGACGCCGAGGAGCAGGGCCAGGGCGACGAGGAGCGGCTTGCCGATGGGTCCGATCACGTCGGAGACGCGGTCCCACTCTTCGCCGAGGATCCACCCCGCCCCGATCAGGGCGGCGTTCCAGGCCAGGCTGCCAATGGTGGTGAGGGCGATGTACTGGAGCCGGGACATCTTCAGCGTGCCGGCCGGCAGCGAGACGAGGCTGCGAACGCCGGGGATGCAGCGCCCGACCAGGACGATGATCGGCCCGCGCCGCTCGAACCAGGCATCGGCGCGGTCGAGGTCCTCGGGCTCAACTCTCAGGATCGAGCCGTAGCGCAGGACGAACGGCCGACCTCCGTACCTCGCCAGCTCGTAGAGGAAGACCGACCCCAGCACCGACCCGAGCGTCGCCGCCGCCAGGACGCCGACGAACGAGAGCTCGCCGCGGGCCACGAAGAACCCGGCCAGCGGAAGGACGACCTCGGACGGGATCGGCGGGAAGACGTTCTCCACGAACATCAGCACCACCAGGCCCAGCAGGCCCAGGTCCCGGATCACCTCGTTGACGGTGTCGGTTACGGCGAGGGTCACGAGGGCGGCGGCCATGGGCCGACAATGCTACGGGGCGCGGGCTACGCTTCTGCGGCCAGAGCGATCCAGGAGAGGTGCCGGAGTGGTTGAACGGGCACGACTGGAAATCGTGTAACGGGGGCAACCTCGTTCGAGGGTTCGAATCCCTCCCTCTCCGCTCTGGAAGCCCTTGCCGCCGCGGCCGGCGCCCTGCCGAATCGTCAGCGCTCGGCCAGCCGCTGCTCGCGCCGGGCGTCCGCGGCGGCCATGATCTCCGGGTCTCCCTCCTCGAACGGGGGCAGCTGAGTGGGGCGGGCATCCTCGTCGAGGGCGACCATCGTCAGGAAGGCGGTGGCGACCAGGCGCCGCTCGCGCGTGGCCGGGCTCTCGGCCCACGCCCCGACCTCGACCTCCATCGAGCTGTTCCAGACCTGGTTGACCCGCGATTTGAGGCTCAGGAGCTCGCCGACGTAGACGGGGGTGCGGAAGCTCATCGAGTCGACCGCCGCCGTGGCGACGCGCATGTGGGCAAAGCGGATCGCGGCCAGGCCGGCGGCCTCGTCGATCAGCCGCAGGACGACTCCCCCGTGCACGTTGCCGGCAGCGCTGGCGTCGCCGGGACCCATCCACAGGGTCAGAGCCGGCTCCATCTCGCTCACGCCTCCACCCCCTCCACCAGCTCGCGGTCGTGCGGGTAGGTGAGCAGCCCGGCCGCCTGGGCCGGTGGCAGCCAGCGCATCTCGTCGACCTCTTCGTTGGCCTCGAACTCGCCGGCGGTCACCTCCATCAGCCAGTAACGAACGATCTTGGGGCGTCCCTTCTGGTCGACGTAGCTGACCGGGTCGAGCTCGCGGCCGAGCTCGCACTCGAGGCCGGTCTCCTCCCGGACCTCGCGCAACGCGGCCTCCTCAAAACTCTCGCCCGCGTCGAGCTTGCCCTTGGGTAGCGACCAGTCGTCGTATCGGTCGCGATGCACGACCGCCACCTTCCCGTCACGGATGATCACTCCCCCGGCCGCCTCGATCCGGACGGGAACGCCGCTCACGGCCTGGGCTCCCCGGCCATCTCGGCCAGCTCGCGTGGGCGCAGGAGGACGATCAGTTCCGGAGCCGGCCCGAGCCGGATCCCGGCCATGCCGCCCTTCTTCATGTCCACCCGGGCGCCGGTGAGCTCGTGGACGATCGAGCTGAAGTCGGGCTCGTGGCCGACGATCAGCACGCGCTCACCGTGCTCGGGCCCGACGAGGTCGCGGGCCTGCGACCCGCCGAAGCCGCCCCCCAGCGGATCGTGGACCACCGGTTCGTTGCCCAGCGCTTCGCACGCCAACAGGGCGGTGTCGCGCGCCCGCACCCGGGGGCTGGTGACCACGGCGGTGAACGAGAGGCCGACCCCGGAGAGGGCCACGCCCGCGTTGCGCGCCTGCGCCTCGCCGCGGTCGGTGAGGCGCCGGCCGAAGTCGTCGCGGGTTCCGTGCGGTTCGGCGTCTCCGTGACGCAGGAGCCAGAGCTGGTCGGCCATCGCCCGCGAAGCGTAGAGGACGGGTAGCGTTCGCGCCCGTGTCGATGCACAGGCTCGCCGAAGACGACGTGGCCCAGCGCCACGAGGACGCCGAGGGAGCGGCCCGCCCGCCCCTGGTCGTGATCGAGCCGCTGGCCCAATTCCTCGACGGTGCCGGAATCGGATCCGGGGAGATGGAGATCGAGCCGATCGGCGAGGGCCACTCGAACGTCACCTTCCTAGTGAGCCGCGGCGATACCGAGTTCATCCTGCGCCGACCCCCGCGCCCCCCGCTCCCGCCGAGCGCCCACGACGTGCTGAGGGAGGCCCGCGTGATCGGGGCCCTGGAGGGCCGCGCACGCGTTCCCCGCGTGCTGGCCACCTGCGACGACGAGAGCGTGATCGGCGCGCCGTTCTTCGTGATGGAGCGCGTCCCCGGCGAGGTGATAACCAGCGAGATGCCCGCTGCCCTATCGGATCCCGAAGAGTGCCGCCGGACCGGCGAGGAGCTGATCGATGGCCTCGTCGAGCTTCACGCCGTCGACTGGCAGGAGGCGGGGCTGGGCGGCTTCGGCAAGCCGACCGGCTACCTCGAGCGCCAGCTGCGCCGCTTCACCGGCCTCTGGGAGCACAACCGGACCCGCGAGATCCCGGCGGTCGAGGAGGTGGGGAACTGGCTGGCGGCCAACATGCCCGAGTCGGGCCGGGCGACGATCGTCCACGGCGACTACCGGCTGGGCAACACGATCTTCTCGGCGGCTCCCCCGGCCCGCCTGGAGGCGATCCTGGACTGGGAGATGGCGACGATCGGCGACCCGCTCGCCGACCTGGGCTACTTCGCCACGCTCTACGTCGACTCGAGCGACCCGCGGGGCGGGCTATTCGAGCTCAGCTCGGTCACTCGTACCGAGGGCTTCCCGAGCCGGGCCGAGATGATCGCCCGCTACGAGGAGCGCTCGGGCCGGGCGATGACCGACATCACCTGGTACCAGACGCTCGCGCTCTGGAAGGCGACCGTCTTCATGGAGGGCAACTACAAGCGTGCGATCAGCGGCAGCACCGACGACCCGGTACTCAAGGCCTTCGGCGACGGCGTGGTCCAGCTGGCCGACAACGCCCTGGAGCTGACCCGTGGCTGACGGCCCGGCCCGTGGCCTGCTCTTCGACTGGGGCGGCGTCCTGACCACCAACCTGTTCGCCGGCTTCTCGGAGTTCTGCCGCGAGGAGGGAATCGACCCGGAGCTGATCCGCCAGACCTTCCTCGGGAACCCCGAGGGCCGGCAGGCCCTCTTCGACTTCGAGACCGGGACGCTCGACGAGCCGGAATTCGAGCGGCGGCTCGCCGCGCTCCTGGGCCTGCCTCCCGAGAGGGCCGAGGGCTTCAACGACCGGATCTTCTCCCGCATTGGCGAGGACCGGCCGATGATCGATGCGCTGCGCCGCGCGCGGGGCCATGGGCTGCGCACCGGCCTGCTCTCCAACTCATGGGGAACCCACCGCTACCCGCACCACCTCTTCGGCGAGCTCTTCGACATAACGGTGATCAGCGGCGAAGAGGGAATGCGCAAGCCCGATACGGAGATCTACGAGCTGGCGATCGAGCGGATGGCGCTGCCGGCCACGGAGATCGTCTTCGTCGACGACCTCGACCACAACCTCGTGCCGGCACGCGAGCTCGGACTCATCACCATCCACCACGGCGACTCGTCGGAGACCCTCGACGAACTCGAGCGCCTGACCGGCGTGAGCCTGCGCTAGGCGTCGGCGAGGATCCGCCGGCGCAGCTCGGCGCCGCGACCGGCGGCGACCGCCCGGGCCGCTCGGCGGCTGGAGAGCTCGACCCCGTGCTCGCGGGCCAGCTCGACCAGCTCCTGGCGCTCCTCGCTCTGGCGCGCGATCTTCAGGAACAGCCAGGCGAGCAGGCCGATGGTCAGGAGCGAGCCCTCGACCATCATCAGCCCGCCGGCCGTGGCCTGGTCGGCGCTGGCGCCGATGTTCCAGTCGGCCCGGCCGGGGTCGTATACGTCATAGAAGGGGCGCCCGAAGACCAGGATGTTCCCGAGCACCGCGCCGGTGATGCGCACGGCGAAGATGTAGCCGAGCTGCGCGGCGTTGCCGAACCATGCCGGCTTGGGCAACGGGCCAAGCAGGGCGAGCCACATGTTGACGCCGAAGAAGACGAAGCCGGCGTGCTGGACGATATGCACCAGCTCGTTCCCCACCGCCGCCTCGTGGAGCGACGGCAGGTGCCAGAGGTAGAGGTTGCCGGCCCAGAGAAGGAAGGCGACGACCGGGTTCAGGAGGAACTGAAGACGGTCGACCACCGGCAGGCGCAGCACCGGCGCCAGCACCGGGCCGGTCAGCCCAAGGGCGATCAGGAGGGTTCCCAGGTCGCCGATCATCAGGTGCTCTGCCATATGAATGGTGAAGAGGTCGCCCGCGGCGTCGCCCAGTCCGCCGACGGCGAATACCGCCATCACGAGGCCACCGAACATGCAGGCCTGCCGCCACCCCGGAACCTGGCTCGTCGTCCCCCGCAGGTTGCGCACCCGCACCGCGTAGACAAGGGCCACGGCGACCGCGGGCAGGAACTGCAGGGGGGCGAGAAAGTCGCCCCCGAGGAAGGCCATCAACGGCTCAACGGGCACGCCTAGAGGTTACGACGGCGCGGGAGCTTCAGCCGGCCGCGATCAGGACCACGCCGGAAAGGGCCAGCAGGGCGCCGAGCGCCTGGACCGGACGCAGGCGCTCGCGCAGGATCAGAAAGGCCAGGAAGATCGTCACGACCGGGTAGAGCGAGGAGAGGACCGCGACGATGCTGAGCGCCCCGCCGGCCAGGGCCAGCCCCACCAGCGCGGTGGCCGAGACGTCGAAGAGCCCCCCTCCGACCGCCAGGCCGCGGTCACGGCCGGAGGGCATGCGCACGTGGCGCACGACCACGGCGGCCAGGAGGACCGGCACGGCGA
>JAUMBN010000052.1:0-18235 GCA_032119675.1 Solirubrobacteraceae bacterium
GTCCCAAACGATCAGGAAGTAGGCGTTGAAGCCCATCCGGTCGATGACGCCGAGCTCCATCTCCATTCGCTCGCGGGCCTCGGCGGGGATCGGGTCGCCGTAGCGCTCGCGCAGCCCCTCCTCCACCCGCTCGCGCAGGAAGGCGGTCTCGTCCTGGCCCTCCTCCAGGAAGCGTGGGATCAGCTGCTTGTCGAGCTCGATCTCGACGCTGCAGCGGTCGGCTATCTCCAGGGTGGTGGCGATCGCCTCCGGCCACTCGGAGAAGGAGGCGGCCATCTCCTCGCTGGAGCGCAGGTAGAACTCGTTGTGGTCGAAGACCATCTTCGGGTCGGCGAGCGTCGACTTGGTCTGGACGCAGAGCAGGGCGGTGTGGTGGCTGTGGTCGTCGGCGGTGAGGTAGTGCACGTCGCCGGTGCCGACGATCGGCCGCCCGAGCTCGCGGGCGATCCTGACGATCCCCTCGTTGGCGCGCTCCTGCTGCTCGAGCCCGTTCTTCTGGACCTCGAAGTAGACGTTGTCTGCGCCGACGGCGCCCATCAGCTCGTCGACGTGGGCGCGAGCCTCGTCGTCGCGCCCCTCGGAGAGACGGCCGGCAAAGCGGGAGGCCAGGCAGCCGGTGAGGGCGATCAGCCCCTCCCCGTGGGCGGCGACCTGGCCCATGTCGACGTTGGGCTTGCCGCGGTTGAGCCCGGAGAGGAAGCCCTCCGAGCAGAGCTTGACGAGGTTGCGGTAGCCCTCGTCGCTTTCGGCCAGAAGAGTGAGGTGGTTGCGCTCGACCTTCCCGGAGCCGGTGTCGGCGTGGTCGTCGACGAGGTAGATCTCGCAGCCGACGATCGGTTTGATGCCGTGCCTGCGGGCCGCGAGGTGTAGCTCCACGGCGCCGTTCATGACGCCGTGGTCGGTGAGGGCAAGGGCCGGCTGGTTGAAGGCGGCGGCGCGCTCGGCGAGGGCGTCGATCTTGCAGGCACCGTCGAGCAGCGAGTACTCGGAATGGACGTGCAGGTGGACGCAGCTGGCCTCGGTCACGGGCCAGCCAGCTTAGGCGTAGGAGCGGACGCGGCGGGCGCCTTCCGTCACGCTTTTCGCGCTCTCAGCGGGCTCGTCCGAAGCGGCGCTCGAGCCAGCCCACCAGGCCGCCCGAGCGACGTCCGGGGCTGGGAGCCGGAGCGGCGCCCGGGTGCTGCCGTGAGGCCGAACCGGCGGTGGCGGCCGCGCCGGAGCCGGCGCGCAGGCGGTCGGCGGCGGCGGCGATGCCGGCGGCGAGGTCGTCATCGGGCCGGGCGCCGGTGACCCGCAGCGCGGGGTCGACGCTCGGCACGGAGCCGGGCGGCGCGGCGAGCGGCTCGGGCGCGGGGATCTCCCGGACGCGAGCGGCAACGAGCGCCTCGGTGGCGGCATCGCGGGCGGCGCGCTCGGCGAGCACCGCCTGCTCGGCGGCCTCACGGCCGATCCGCTCGGCGGCCAGTGCGGCCTCTGCCGCCTGGCGGGCGTGGATCTCGCGGTCGACCGCCTGCCGGGCGGCGGCGACCGCGCTGGCGGCCTCTCCCACCAGCGAAGCGGCCTGCGCGTCACGGCGACGGCGGGCCTGCAGGTCGGCCCGGGCACGCTCGGACTCCTCGGCGACCAGCTCGAGTTCGGCGATCCGCTCCTCGGCACCAGCGAGACGCTCGCGCAGCTCCTTCTCGGCCAGCTCGGCCCGCCGGGCGCGGCGCTCGGCGAGGACGGCGGCGTCGGGCGCAGGCCCGTCGACGGACGTTTCGGGGCCGGTCGAACCGGCCAATGCGTCCGGTTCGGGCTCCGGGTCGGGAACAGGCTTCAGCGGCGCAGCCATCCCGGCCAGCGTAACCGGCGCGGGCGCTAGACCGTGGTGAACGGGTCGGGCTCGCGCAGGTTCGAGCTGACGACCGCGATCGCGCCCAGGACCACTGCGCCGACGACGATCGCCGCGGCGACCTTGGCCGGGCCGGCGTACTGCGGCGCCCTGCGGCGGGCGTAGACCTTGCCGCCGTGCCAGGTCGCCATGCCGATCAGCTGGTATGCGCGGGGTGAGAGCATGGCCTCAGGCTACCCGTCCTGCTCGTTCTCAATCGACTCGCGCAGGCGGTAGGCCATCCGCGACTGCAGGCTCCACAGCTCGATGAACCCCGGTGAGGCGTTCTGGCTGAAGAGGCCGCCGGAGGTCTCGAAGGTGGCCAGGGAGGCGTCGTAGACCGCGTAGGGCGAGCTGCGGGTCACCACGCGGGCCACTCCCTTGAAGCACTCGACGCCGATCGTGCCGGTGACCGTCTCGTTGGCCGAGTCCATGAAGGCGTCGAGGTTCACGCGCAGCGGCTCCCACCACAGCCCCGCGTAGACGAGGTAGGCCCACTGGCGGTCCAGGCCCTCCTTGAATCGGTTCTGGTGGATCGTGCCGGTGAGGCGCTCGAGCTCGGCGTGGGCGGGCAGGATGATCGCCGCGGCCGGAACCTCGTAGATGTCGCGCACCTTCAGGCCGACGATCCGGTCCTCGATGTGGTCGATGATCCCGACGCCGTGGCGGGCGCCGATCTCCGCTGCCTTCTCCAGCAGCTCGACGAGCCCCATCGCCTCTCCATTCAGCGAGACCGGCGCGCCCTTCTCGAAGCCGACCTCGACCATCTCCGGCTCGTCGGGCGCGAGCTGCGGCGGGGTGACGAGCTGGAAGACGTCCTGCTCGGGGGCGCGGTCGAGCTCCTCGATCCAGCGGCCCTCCGAGGAGCGGCCCCAGAGGTTGTCGTCGATCGAGTACGGGGTCTGCTCGGCACCACCCTTGATCGGGATGCCGTGCTCGCGGGCGTAGGCGATCTCCTCCTCGCGGCCCATCTGCCACTCGCGGACCGGGGCAATCACCTTCAGCTCCGGAGCCAGCGTGGCGACCGTCCCCTCGATGCGGACCTGGTCGTTGCCCTTGCCGGTGCAGCCGTGGGCGATCGTGTCGCAACCGTGGGCGCGGGCCTGATCGACGGCGATCTTGGCGATCAGCGGCCGGCCGAGTGCGGTGAAGAGCGGGTAGCCCAGGCCGTAGACGCCGTTGGCCTTGATTGCCGGGACGATGTAGTCGCGGGCGAACTCCTCGCGGGCGTCGACGACCTCGGCGGCGACGGCCCCCAGGTCGAGCGCCTTCTGGCGCACGACGTCGTAGTCCTCGCCGGGCTGGCCGAGGTTGATGGTCAGCGCCACGACCTCGGCGTCGTACTCGTCCTGGATCCACTTGCACATGACGCTGGTGTCCAGGCCGCCGGAGTACAGGAGCAGCACGCGGCTGACCTCGTCCCGCTGGGCGAGGTAGGAGGCGCTGAGGGGCGTGGGCTCGGTTTCCGGCATCGGCGGCAGTCTAGGAGGCCGGGGCTCAGCCGGCGTGGCCCTCAAGGGTGGCGGTGAGCCGTTCGAGCGCGGCCTCGACCTCGTCGTCGGTGATGGTGAGCGGCGGCAGCAGGCGGACGGTCTGCGGCCCCGTGGCGTTGATGATGATCCTCTGCTCGGTGAGCGCCTCCCGGACTAGGTCGGGCGCCCCGCCGGCCTCGAGGTCGAAGCCGACCATCAGGCCGCGGCCCCGGACCTCACTCACGCCGGGCAGCGCGGCGATCTGCTCGCACATCCTCTCCCCCGCTGCGGTTACGTGGGCCAGCAGCTGCGGGTCGCCCGTCACCTCGAGGGCCTCGAGCGCGGCGCGGGCCACTACCGGGCCGCCGGCGAAGGTGGAGCCATGGTCGCCGGGCTGGAGGGTGTCGGCCAGCCGCGGGCCGGTGACCAGGGCGCCGATCGGCAGCCCGCCGCCGAGCGCCTTGGCGATGGTGATCGCGTCGGGCACCACCGGCGTCTGCTGGTAGGCCCAGAGCGTGCCGGTGCGGCCCATGCCGGCCTGGACCTCGTCGAGCACGAGCGCGGCGCCGTGCTCGTCGCAGGCCTGCCGCGCGGCTACGAGAACCTCGTCGGGGACCGGCCGCACCCCGCCCTCTCCCTGGACCGGCTCGATGATCACCGCGGCGGTGTCCGGCCCGACGGCCTCCGTGACCGCCTCGACGGTGGCGGCGACGGTCGTGAAGCCCGGCACCAGCGGCGCGAAGGGCGCCTGTTTCTCCTCCTGGCCGGTGGCCGAGAGGGCGGCGTAGGTGCGCCCGTGGAAACCGCCCGCGAGCGTGACGACGCCGCCGCCGGCCTTGGCGCGCCGGGAGAGCTTGACGGCAGCCTCGATCGCCTCGGCCCCCGAGTTGCAGAAGAACACCTTCCCCCCGAGCGACGATTCAGTCAGGCGCGCGGCGAGCTTCATCGCCGGCTCGGTGTAGAAGAGGTTGGAGACGTGGATCAGCGTCCCGGCCTGCTCGCGTACGGCCTCCACCACGCGCGGGTGGCAGTGGCCGAGGTTGGTGACCGAGATGCCGCAGAGCAGGTCGAGGTACTCGGTGCCCTCGGCGTCCCAGAGCCACGAGCCCTCGCCGCGGACGAACTCGACCGGCAGCCGCGCATAGGTGCCGATGACGTGCTGCGACTCGAGCCGCTGCAGCTCGTCGAGGCTCACGCCGTGATCTTGGTTCCGGAGCCGGCGTCGGTGAAGAGTTCGAGCAGGAGCGAGTGCGGCACGCGCCCGTCGACTACGTGGGCGGCCGGCACGCCGCCCTCGACGGCGTCCAGGCAGGCGCCGATCTTCGCCCTCATGCCGCCCTCGACCGAATCGAGCCGCTCCCGGGCGCCGGCGGCGTCTATCTCGCTGATCAGGCTCGCTTCGTCGGACGGGTCGGCCAGCCAGCCCGGCACGTCGGTGAGGAACATCACCTTGAAGGCCCCCACCGCGGCCGCGACCGCCGCGGCGGCGTCGTCGGCGTTGATCGAGTGGGCCTGGCCCTGGGCGTCGGCGCCGACCGGGGAGATGACCGGGATGTAGTCGGCGGTGATGTGGTCGAGCACGTCGGTGTTGACCTCGTCGATCGACCCGACGAAGCCGATGTCCTGGCCACCCGGCGCCTGGCGGGTGGAGACCCGGAACAGCCCCCCGTCGTCTCCGCTGAGGCCGATCGCCGGCTGGCCGTGGCGCCCCAGGCGCAGGACGATCTCGTTGTTGATCTTGCCGACCAGGACCATCGAGGCGACCTCCACGGTGGCCTCGTCGCTGACCCGCAGCCCGTCACGGAACTCGACCTCCATATCCAGGCGCTCCATCATTGAGGTGATCTCCGGTCCGCCGCCGTGGACGACGATCGGGTTGAGGCCCACATACTTGAGCAGCACGACGTCGCGGGCGAACTCCTCGCTGAGGTCGGCCTCCTCCATCGCCGCGCCGCCGTACTTGATGACAATGGTCTGGCCATGGAAGAGGCGGATGTAGGGAAGCGCCTCCAGGAGGGTCGCTACGTCGCGCTGGCTGTTGGGCTCGGGGCTCATCTCAAGTCGTGTACTCGGCGTTGATGCGGATGTACTCGTTGCCCAGGTCCGAGAAAAAGCACTCAGCCTCGAAGCCGTCCCCGGGCAATCCAACGGTGTACTCGACCTCGGCCCCGCTTACCCGCTTCGCAAGCTCGCTTTCGTCGTGGGGAACCACCTCACCGGCGACGCAGAGCTGGATCCCCTCGATCGAGACGTCGACCGGAAGCGGCGCGCTGTCCGGGACGCTCATCCCCGCCGCCTGGGCGATCCGGCCCCAGTTGGGATCGCCGCCGTGGAGCGCGGTCTTGACCAGCGGGGAGTTGGCCACCGCCCGGGCCACGCGCTCGACCGAAGCGCCGTGGCCGCCGCGCACCAGGACGCGCCCGACCCGCTCGGAGCCCTCGCCGTCACGGACGATCGAGATCGCCAGGGCGCGCATCAGCTCATCGAGGGCGCGGCCGAAGAGCTTCTCGTCGTCGCTCTCGGGCTCCACGGCGACCCCCGAGTCGCCGCTGGCCATCAGGATCACGGTGTCGTTGGTGGAGAGCTGGCCGTCAACCGAGATCCGGTCGAAGCTGCGCTTGACCGTCACGCCGAGCAGGAGGTCGGCGGTCTCCTCCTGCAGGCGCGCGTCGGTCTCGATGAAGCAGAGCATCGTCGCGAAGCTGGGCTGGATCATCCCGGCG
Organism: Solirubrobacteraceae bacterium; assembly: GCA_032119675.1. GTDB lineage: Bacteria > Actinomycetota > Thermoleophilia > Solirubrobacterales > Solirubrobacteraceae > F1-60-MAGs163. The sequence goes on from JAUMBN010000052.1 coordinate 6,066, forward strand.
CCCTTGGCCTGGGCGCTGATCCAGACCTCCCCGCCGGAGAGCTGCACCTCGATCGAGGCGCGCTTCTCGAAGGCGTCGGTGGTCATGATCGCCTGCTGGAAAGCTTCGTCACCGGCGGCGTCGATCGAGCCGGCCAACCCGGAGACCGCGGCCATGATCGGGGCCGGGTCGAGCGGCCGGCCGATCACCCCGGTGGAGCAGACGGCAACCTGCGAGGGGTCCAGGCCCAGGTCGCGCGCCGCTGACTCCTGAACGGCGACGGCAGCGGCGATTCCGGCCTGGCCGGTGGCGGCGTTGGCGTTGCCCGAGTTGACGACGACGGCGTTGATGTCCTCCAGGGCGCAGCGCTCGCGCGTCACCTGGACCGGAGCGGCCTGGACACCCGAGCGGGTGAACCGGGCGGCGCTGGTCACGTCGCGGCCCTCGCCGAGCAGGACGCCGACGTCGAAGGCGCCGGAGGGCTTGAGCCCCGCCGATGTGCCCCCGCCGGCAAAGCCGGTCGGCAGGCCGCCGGAGAGCTCGCGGACCCCTTCGGGCAGCTCCACCCAGCGCGAGTCGAAGAGCCCGATGAGCTTCACGGCACGATCCCCGCGGACTCGTCGAGGCCGAGCATCAGATTGAGGTTCTGGACCGCCTGGGAGGCGGCGCCCTTCCAGAGGTTGTCGATCGCCGCGAAGACGAAGAGCCGGCCGGTGCGCTCGTCGGGGTGGACGTGGATCCGGCAGATGTTGGTTCCCTGCACGTCCTTTACGCCCGGCATCGCCCCGGTGAGTTCGACGAACCGTTCATCTCCCCAGCGCTCCTCGTAGAGGGCGAGGGCACCCTGCGGGTTGGCGACCTTCAGGTAGCAGGAGACGAGCTCGCCCTGATCGAGCGGAAGCAGGTGCGGGGTGAAGGCCGCGGTGATCCCCTGCGCACCGGCGGCGGCGAGCTCCTGGTCGATCTCCGGCATGTGCCGGTGGCGCCCGACGCCGTAGGGGTGGACGTTCTCGTCGATGCTGACGAAGTGGGTGACCTCCGTGGGCTCGCGCCCGGCCCCCGAGACTCCGCTCTTGGCGTCGATCACGACGTCCTCCAACTGGGCGGCGACCGGCGCGAGGGCCAGGAGTGCGGCGGTCGGGTAGCAGCCGGGGTTGGCCACCAGGTCGGCGCCGCGGATCTCGTCGCGGTAGAGCTCGGGCAGGCCGTAAACCGCCTCTTCGAGCAGCTGCGGCGCCGGGTGCGGGACGTACCACTCCTCGTAAATGCTCTGATCGCCTAGGCGGAAGTCCGCGCTCAGGTCGACGACCCTGACGCCCTTCTCCCTCAGCTGCGCGACGACCGGCGCCGAGGCGCCGTGCGGGTAGGCGACGATCGCGGCGTCCACGTCGCCGTGGCGTTCGATGTCGAACTCCTCGAGGACGAGGTCGACCCGGTGGCGCGGATAGAGGTCGCGCAGGCGCTCGCCCACGTTGGAGCGGCTGGTCGCGTGGGCCAGTTCGAGCCCGGGATGGGCGTCGACGAGGGCGGCGGCCAGCGCCCCCGAATAGCCCGAGGCGCCGGCGACGAGGATCCTGGGCTCAGCCACGGAGCTCACCGCCCAGCTCCCCGCCGATCGCGGCGACGATCCTCTCCCGCAGCGGCGCGACGTCCTCGTCGGTGAGGGTGCGCTTCGGGTCGCGGAACTCGACGTGGACGGCCAGCGAGACCTTCCCCTCTCCGACCTGGTCGCCGGAGTAGACGTCGAAGATCTCTACCTCGCTCACCAGCTCGCCCCCGGCGCCGCGGATGCACGCCACCAGCTCCCCGGCCCCAACCGTGGCCGGCAGGATCACCGCGAGGTCTTCGCGGACCGGCGGCACCGAGGCGAAAGGCTCGAAGCGGGCCGGGCCGGGCGCCGTCGCCGCCAGCTCGCCGAGGTCGATGGCCAGCGCCGCCACCGGGGCCTCGAGCCCCCAGCGGGCGCAGACGGCGGGATGGACCTCGCCGAACCAGCCCATGTCGCCCTCGGCGGTAGCGACGGTCGCCGCCCGCCCGGGCTGCAGGAAGGAGGGGCCGCCCTCGCGCGGCTCCCAGGCCACGCCGAGCGCGGCCATCAGGTCGCCGACCAGGGCGCTGGCGGTGAAGATGCCCGCCGGCTGCGGCTCGGTGTCGAGCCAGGTCGGCGGCCTGACCGGGCCGGCCAGGAGCGCGGCTAGCTCGTGGCGCTCACTGGCGGGAAGTGGCGCGCCGGCCGGTGCCGGGGCGTACGCGGTACCAGACTCGAAAAGGGCAATCCGCCCCGCTCCGCGCGATGCGTTGAGCGCGGCGAGGTCGAGCAGAGACGGGAGCACCGTGGGACGCATCGCCGACTGGGCCTCGCTCATCGGGTTCTCGATCCGGATCAGATCCCCGTCGGTGAAGGCGGCGAGGGCCTGCGGGTCGCCGAACGACCAGCCGACAACCTCGCTCAGGCCGCGGCCGGCTAGGAGGTCCTCGGCGCGCCGGACCAGCGCCTGGGCCGGGGTGAGCCCGCCGGCGCGACCGCTGCGATTGGGCGGCAGGGTCGCCGGCAGATCCCCGAACCCCTCGACCCGCGCGACCTCCTCGATGAGGTCGGCCTCGCGGGTCACGTCGCGGCGGCGGAAATGCGGGACCGTGGCCGTGAGCTCGCCACCGGAGAGCTCGACGCCGAAGCCGAGTGACTCCAGGATCTCCGCGGCGCGGTTAATGGTCACCGGCGAGCCGAGCAGGCCAGCCAGCCTCTCCTCCCTCAGGCCGATGGTCGGGCCGGGCTCGCCAGGGCCACCGACGTCAAGGGTGCCGGGCAGCAGGCTCGCGCCGGCCAGCTCGCAGACCAGGGCGCTGGCCGTGGCCAGGGCCTCCAGGGCGCCTTCCGGAGAGAGCCCCTTCTCGAAGCGTGCCGAGGCCTCGCTGCGCAGGGCGAGCCGCTGGGCGGTGCGGTTGATCATCGCCGGCTCCCAGACGGCGACCTCGAGCAGGACGCGGGTGGTCTGTTCGCTCACCTCGGAGCGCTCACCGCCCATCACGCCGGCCAGCGAGGTGACACCCTCGTCGTCGGCGATCACGCAGTCCTGAGCAACGAGCTCGCGCTCCTCCCCGTCGAGGGTGACGAGCTTCTCACCGTCCCGGGCGGCCCGCACGACCAGCCTGCCGCCGGCGACCCGGTCGAGGTCGAAGGCATGGAGCGGATGGCCGCAGAGGAGCATCACGTAGTTGGTGATGTCGACGATGTTGTTGATCGGGCGCTGCCCGGCCGCACGCATGCGGTCGGCCAGCCACGCCGGCGACGGCCCGACCTTCACCTCCTCGAAGACGCGGGCGGTGAAGCGCGGGCAGAGCGCGGAATCCTCGACCGTGACCTCAATTCCCGCTGGCGCCTGGCCCACGCTGGACTCGCCCGGGTCACCGGCCCAGGGCGGCGCGGCAAGCGGTGCCCCGGTCGCGGCGTGAACCTCACGGGCGACGCCATAGATGCCCAGGCAGTCCGGCCGGTTGGGCGTGATCTCGAGTTCGAGCACCGCGCCCGGGGCCGGCAGCGCCGCCGAGAGCGGCGAGCCGGGCTCAGGGCCCTCGTCGAGGACCATGATCCCGTCGTGCTCCTCGCTGAGGCCGAGTTCGCGCTCGGAGAGGATCATCCCGGCCGAGGCGACCCCGCGGAGCTTGGACTTCTTGATCTTCGTGCCATCCGGAAGGCGCGAGCCGGGCAGCGCGACGGCCACCGTCTGGCCCGCGGCGACGTTCGGCGCCCCGCAGACGATCGTCGACGGCTCATCGGCGCCGACGTCGACGGTGCAGACGCGGAGCCGGTCGGCGTCCGGGTGCTTTTCGCAGGCGGTGACATGCCCGACGACGAGCTTCTCATCGCCGACGGTGGCGGCGTCGTGAACGCGGTCGACCTCGGTGCCGGTCAGGGCCAGGCGCTCGGCGAGCTCGCCCGGCTCCATGCCGGTCTGGACGTACTCCTCGAGCCATTCGATCGGGACGAGCATCAGGGCCTCAGGCGAACTGGCGCAGGAAGCGCAGGTCGTTGTCGTAGAAGATCCGAAGGTCGGGAATCCCGTGGCGGAGCATCGCTATCCGCTCGATCCCCAGGCCGAAGGCGAAGCCCTGGTGGCGCTCGGGGTCGTAGCCGCCCTCGCGCACCCAGCCGAAGACGTTGGGATCGACCATCCCGGAGCCGAGGACCTCGAGCCACCCGGTGCCCTTGCAGAGCGGGCAGCGCGAGCCGTCCTCAAGCGCCCCCGCCGAGCACATGAAGCAGGAGACGTCGACCTCGACGCTGGGCTCGGTGAACGGGAAGAAGTGGGGCCGCAGCCGGATTTCGCGCCCGTCACCGAAGATTGCGCGGGCGAAGGCCAGCAGCGTCCCCTTGAGGTCGGCGAGGGTCACGTCCTCGTCGACGACCAGGCCCTCGACCTGGTGGAACTGGGGCGTGTGGGTGGCGTCGCTGTCGCGGCGGTAGACCCGCCCCGGGATGAGCAGGGCCACCGGCGGCGGGTGCTCCTCCATCACGCGGACCTGCATCGGCGAGGTGTGCGTGCGCAGCAGCCGCTCGTCGGGCCCCTCTCCCCCGCCCTCGACATAGAAGGTGTCGGTGCGGGCGCGGGCCGGGTGCGACCGGTCGTGGTTGAGGGCGTCGAAGTTGTAGTGGACGGTCTCAATCTCCGGGCCCGCGTAGACGGTGTAGCCCAGGCCGCAGAAGACGTCCTCGATCTCGCGCCGGGTCTGCGTGAGGAGATGGAGCGAGCCGACCGGCTCGGCGGGGCTGCCGGGGAGCGTCACGTCGACCCGGCCGCCCTCCAGGCCGGCCTCCAGCTCGGCCAGCTCGAGCTCGGCGCCGCGCGCCTCGATCATCGCCTCGAGCTCCTGGCGGGCCTCGTTGGCGGCCCGCCCGGCCTCGCCGCGCTCCTCGGCCGGGAGCTCGGCCACCGACCTCAGCAGCTGCGGCAGCTCGGCCCGGCGCCCCAGGAACCGGATCCGCACGTCGTCGAGCTCGGCGGTCGTCGAGGCGCCGGAGATGGCCGCTGCGGCCTCGCCGCGGATCTGCCCTACGCGCTCGATCATCGGAGGAGCCACCCTAAACCCTCCCCGAGGCGGCATAGAGGGCAATGGAGGCCGCTATGGCGGCGTTGAGCGAGTCGCCCTCTATGGAGATGTGGCGCACCTGGCCGGCCTGCGCGGCGACCCCTGCCGGAAGTCCCTCGCGCTCACCGCCGACCAGGAGGGTGATCTCCCCCTCCGGCCAGCCGGCGGCGGCCAGCGGCTCGCCTTCGCGGGCGGCCAGGGCGACGACGGTCCCGGGCATCTCCTCGACGGTCTCGACCCGGGCCGGTACCAGGGCAAAGATTGCGCCCATGCTGGCGCGGGTCGCCTTGGGGCCGTAGGGGTCTGCGCAGCCCGGCCCCAGCAACAGCGACGAGGCACCGAAGGCCAGCGCGCTGCGCGCGACGGTTCCGACATTCCCCGGGTCCCCCACGCCCCAGAGGGCCATCGCCAGCGGGCCGGCCGGTGCGCCCCAGGCCTGCTCGTAGACGCCGATCGTCCGGGTGCCCGAGCCCAGCGAGGAGAGCTCGTCGAGCACCTCCGGCTCGACCGGCGTGCCTGACAGGCCGCTGCCCTGCGCGGCAAAGAGCGCCACCGGCTCGCGGCCGGCGGCCTGCGCTGCGGCCACAAGGTCCTCGCCCTCGACGGCGAACAGCCCGCTGCGCTCACGCCCCTTGCGGGTGCGCAGGAGGGGCACCTGGCGCAGCTGCGGGTCATGGGGGTCGGAAATGGTCATCTCGTCTGGGCTTTCTCTCTGCGTGGCTGGTTCGGTGGCCTGCTGGGGTGGCGTTTTGGTCAACAAAAAGGGCGCCGTCCTTGCGGAAGCGGCGCCCGGTGGTCGGCTATGACGGCCTCGGGGTCAGGCCCCGGTGGCCGTCGCCTCACGGGCGACGTCGGCAAATCGGCGGAACGCCTCGGGATCGCGCACGGCGATGTCGGCGAGGACCTTGCGGTCGAGCTCGACGCCGGCGGCGGAGAGCCCGTTCATGAACGTCGAGTAGGTCATGCCGTTCTGGCGCGCGGCGGCGTTGATGCGGGTGATCCAGAGCCGCCGGAAGTCGCGCTTGCGGTTGCGCCGGTCGCGGTAGGCGTAAGAGTCGGCCTTGAGCAGGGCCTGCTTGGCGGCCCGGTACTTGGAGTTGGCGTTGCCCCGGTAGCCCTTGGCACGCGAGATCGTCGCCTTGCGGCGCCGGCGCGACTGGACCGACCGTCCTGCGCGGCTCACTTCCCGCCCCCGAGCATCTTGCGGACCCGCGGAGCGTCGGTCTCGGAGATGTCGACCGGCTTGCGGAAGCCCCGCTTACGCTTCTGCGACTTCTTCTCGAGGATGTGGCTCGACATGGCGTGGCGGCCACGGAGCTTGCCCTTGGCGGTCTTGCGGAAGCGCTTCTTTGCGCCCGAATGGCTCTTCATCTTCGGCATGGGCGCGCCGGACTATAGAAGGTCGGGAGGCCCGCGGGCGGTCAGCCGGCGGCAGGCGCTTCGGCGTCGGCGGCCTCTTCGGCGGCCTCGGCAGCGGGCTCGCTGGCCGGCTCTGCAGCCTCCTCGGCGGCCGCCGGCTCGTCGGCCGCGGGCTCGCCGGAAGCGGGCTCCTCGGCCGGCGCCCGCGAAGGAGCCACGGGCTGGCGACGGGTACTGCCGGGACGGATCCGCTCCTGGACCTCCTCGTTGGTGAGGTCTTCGGGCTCGAACTCGGTGATCTCCCCGCCCAGGACCTCCTTGGTCGGGGAAAGGATCATCGTCATGTTGCGCCCGTCGAGGTTGGGTCGCTGGTCGATCTGCCCGATCGGCGCCAGCTCGAGGGAGAGGCGCTCGAGGATCATGCGGCCCTGCTCGGGGTGGGTGACCTCGCGGCCGCGGAACATGATCGTCACCTTCACCTTGTCCTTGTGCATGAGGAAGCGCATGACGTGGCCACGCTTGGTGGCGTAGTCGTGCTCGGCGATCTTCGGGCGGAACTTGATCTCGCGGATCGTGATCTGCTGCTGGCCCTTCTTGGCCGCCTTGACCTTCTGGGCCTGCTCGTACTTGTACTTCGAGTAGTCCAGGACGCGGCACACCGGGGGCTTGGCCTCGGGAGCAACTTCGACCAGGTCGAGGTCGCGCTCCTGGGCGAACTTGAGAGCATCGTCGATCTTCATGACCCCGGCCTGCTCGCCCTGGTCGTCGATCAGGCGCACTTCGGGCACACGGATGCGCTCGTTGATCCGAGTCTGGTCACGCTCCGGCATTCGCCGGTCGAAGCGCCGCGGTACCGGCACTAGTTGCGCGAGGCGCGGCTCAAGAGCGGCGCTGCTTGACGTTCATTCGGGTCAACGCGGCGAAGTATAACCGTTGCCCTGCCGGCGCCGCGGCAGGGCGGAAGGCACCTCGAGCACCGCCCGCGCCCTCCGGCAGGCCTTCACGCGGCATGGGCCGACGCCCCGGTCGATCCGCACCGGACGTCCTTCGGCGTCCAGCCAGATGAGGTCGAGCCGCCAGGCCATGCCGAAGGTGTGGATGGAGCGACAGCGCTCGATCAGCAGCGCATACGGAGCCGGCCGGCGCCGCCAGGCCAGCCCCCGTAGCCGTTCCCGGCGCGTACGGGCAAGGCGAACGGGCAGGCACCCGGCGGCTTCGCTCAACCGGCGGCCTCGATCGGGAGGTCGCGGCGCTCGCGACTCTCCTCGCCGAGTCGGGCGGCGAATTCCCCGACGTCCATCTCCCCCACGTCGCCCACCCCGTGGCGGCGCACCGCGACGGTTCCCTTCTCGACCTCTTCGTCGCCGATGACCAGCATGTAGGGGATCTTCTGAAGCTCGTTCTCGCGGATGCGCCGGCCGACCGACTCCGAGCGCAGGTCGGCCTGGACCCGCAGGCCCTGGGCGGCGACCCGGTCGCGAACGGCGGCCGCAGCCTCGGCGTGGCGGTCGGAGATCGGAAGCACGACGGCCTGTACCGGCGCCAGCCAGACGGGGAAGTCGCCGGCGTAGTGCTCGATCAGGATTCCGATGAAGCGCTCGTAGGAGCCCATCAGGGCGCGGTGGATCATCACCGGCCGGTGCTCGCGATCGTCGGCGCCGGTGTAGGCAAGGTCGAAGCGCTCGGGCATCGAGTAGTCGAGCTGGACGGTTCCCAGCTGCCAGGACCGGCCGAGCGAGTCGGTCATGTGAAGATCGATCTTCGGGCCGTAGAAGGCGCCGTCACCCTCGTTGACCGTGTACTCGAGGCCCTGGGCGTCGAGCGCCTCGACAAGGGCCTTCTCGGCCGTGTCCCACATCTCGTCGGTTCCGATCCGCTGCTCGGGCCGCGTCGACAGCTCAATCGAGACGTCGAAGCCGAAGACCTCGTAGGTGGCAAAAGCGAACTCCAGGCAGGCCGCGACCTCCTCGGCAACCTGCTCCTCGGTGCAGAAGACGTGGGCGTCGTCCTGGGCGAAATGGCGCACGCGCAGGAGCCCGTGAAGGGTGCCGCTCAGCTCGTTGCGATGAAGGAGCCCGGGCTCGGAGTAGCGGACGGGGAGCTCGCGGTGGCTCCAGCGCCGACTGGAGAAGAGGTGGGCGTGGCCGGGGCAGTTCATCGGCTTGAGGCCAAACTCGCGCTCCTCCGTGGAGGTGGTGAACATGTTTTCCCGGTACTTCTCCCAGTGGCCCGAGGTCTTCCACAGCTCGGCGTCGTAGAGCTGTGGGGTCTTTACCTCCTGGTAGCCGCGGGGCTCGCCCATCTCTCGCGAAAGGGCGACGAGCTGGTTCCAGAGCGCGGTTCCCTTGGGCAGCCAGAAGGCCGAACCCGGGGAGACTTCCGAGAACTCGAACAGGCCTAGCTCCTTGCCAAGCCTGCGATGGTCGCGGGCACGGGCCTGCTCGAGCCGCTCGAGCTCGGCCTCCAGCGCCTTACGGTCGAAGAAGGCCGTCCCGTAGATCCGGGTCAGCATCGTGCGGGCAGAGTCGCCGCGCCAGTAGGCGCCGGCCACCGACTGGAGGTGGACCGCACCGATCCGGTCGGTGCCAGGGCCGTGCGGGCCGCGGCAGAGGTCGGTGAACTCGCCGTTGGAGTAGAGCGAGACGGTCTTTACGCCCTCGTCGCGAACGAGATCCTCGATCAGCTCGACCTTGTAGTCCTGCCCCTCTGAGCGGAAGATTTCGAGTGCCTCGTCGGTTGTCACATCGCGGCGCTCGAAGCCTTCCCCGGCCTTGATGTGCTCCTCCATCCGCTCCTGGATGGCGGGCAGGTCCTCCTCGGTAACCGTGACGCCCTCGGGGAACTCGAAGTCGTAGTAGAAGCCGTTCTCGATCGCCGGGCCGATAGAGACCTTCACGCCCGGATAGAGCCCGGTGACCGCCTCGGCCAGGACGTGGGCGGCGTCGTGGCGGATCAGCTCGAGCGCCTCGTCGCCGGCCGAGTCGGTGAGGATCTCGAGGGCGACGCCGTCGGGGAGGGGGGCGTTGAGGTCGCGCAGCTCCCCGTCGTGGCGAACGGCGAGCGCAGCCTTTGCCAGGCCCGGGCCGATCGCGGCGGCCGCGTCGGCACCGCTGGCCCCCTCGGGCAGCTCGAGCTCGTTTCCGTCGGGAAGCCTGACCTTCACCGCTTCGATGCTACGGAACCGTCCCGCCCTCAAGGGTTTGGCCGCTCACGACGCGCGTGGAACTGCACACTCAGTTGACGATCGCGTGGACCTGCTTCGGTAGCGTCCCCTGCGCATGGCGGAGACCTCCTCCCAGCCCCCGTACCGCCGCGGCCCCCTGCGGACCGTCTGGCCGTCTACGGCCCGCCCGCTCACCCACAGGGCGGCGGCCCGCGCCGACGAGGGCTACGGCCGCTCGGATACGCCCGACTGGCGCGGCGTCGACTGGCCGGCTCACACCCACCAGGTCGAGATCGGCGGGATCCCGGTCAACTACGTGGACATCGGCGACGGGATCCCCGTCGTGTTCATTCACGGCCTGGGCGGCTGCTGGCAGAACTGGCTGGAGAACCTCCCTCGCTTCGCCGAGAGCCACCGCGCGATCGCGCTCGACCTGCCGGGATTCGGCCGCACGCCGATGCCCGACGAGCCGATCTCCATCACCTTCTTCGCCCGGATCGTCGACCACTTCTGCGAAGCGCTTGACCTCGGGCGCGTTTCGCTGGTGGGCAACTCGATGGGCGGCTTCACCGCGGCCGAGACCGCGATCCGTCACCCCGAGCGCGTGGACGACCTGGTCCTCGTCGACGCGGCCGGCATCAGCTCGGCGACGATCGCCAACAACCCCATCGGCGAGCGGTTCGCCCGCGGAGTGCTCAGCCGCGGCCAAAAGAACCCTCCCCCCGACATGTCGCGGCTGCTCAAGCGTCCGGGTCTGATTGCCCTGGCGATGGGGTTCGTGGCCCGCTACCCGACCCTCATCTCGCGGGACGTGCTGGCCGAACAGCTGCTGTCGGTCGGTGCGCCGGGCTTCCAGGACTCCTTCGACGCGATCATCGCCTACGACTTCCGCGACCGGATCGGCGAGATCTCCTGCCCGACGCTGATCCTCCAGGGCGCCGAAGACATCCTCGTGCCGCTCGGCGACGCCCACCAGTACGCCGAGGCGATTGAGGGCGGCGAGATGGTCGTCTTCGACGACACCGGCCACGTTCCGATGCTCGAGCGCCCGGTCGACTTCAACAACGCGGTGATCGAGTTCATCGACCGGGTCGGCGTGCAGTGAGCTTCGCCGAGGATCTGATGGCGGCGGCACAGGGGCCGGCCTTCCGGACGGCGATGCGCCTCTCCCCCCGCACCCAGGTGATGCTCTCGGGCCGCGAGCCGGTGATGGTCGACGGCCAGGTGCTGGCGCCGGAGATCCAGCTCTTCCTGCGGATGCTCGCCCTCAACCAGGCCGATCCGGCGCAGGCCACGCCCGAAGCGGCGCGGGCGTTTGCCGATGGGACCGCCTCGATGGTCGCCGGGGCGCCCGACGAGCTCGCCTGGACCCGGGACTTCGAGGTCGCCGGCGCCGAGGGGCCGCTGCGAGCACGCCTTTACGTTCCTCACGAGCGCGCAGATGACGAGAGCGGGCCGATGCTGGTCTTCTTCCACGGCGGCGGCTTCGTGATCGGGGGCTTCATGACCCACGACGCTCCCTGCCGGACGCTGGCCGTCCACGGCGGTGTGCGGGTCGTCTCGGTGGAGTACCGGCTCGCCCCCGAGCATCCCTTCCCGGCCGCGCCTGCCGATTGCCTGTCCGCCTTCAACGACATTGTCGCCCGCGCCGGCGAGCTCGGGGCCGACCCGGCCCGGATCGCCGTCGGCGGCGACAGCGCCGGCGGCGCCCTCTCGGCGGTGACCTGCCTGCAGGCCCGCGACAGCGGCGGCCCGCAGCCGGCCTTCCAGCTGCTGATCTACCCGGTGGCCGACATGTCGGAAAAGAGCCGCTCCTATCACCTCTTCAAGGACGGCTTCTTCCTGACCGAGCAGCAGATGGACTGGTACGGCTCTCACTACCTGCCGCCTGGCGTCGACCACACCGACCCGCTCGTCTCTCCCCTGCTGGCCCCTTCGCTGGAAGGGCTGCCTCCAGCGCACGTGGTGACCGCCGGCTTCGATCCGCTTCGCGACGAGGGCGAGGCCTACGCCGAGCGCCTCAGCGAGGCGGGCGTGCCGGTGACCCTGCGACGCCACCCCGACCTGATCCACGGCTTCATCAACATGATGGGAACCGGCCGCGCCGCCCGCGCGGCGACGGTCGAGATGGGTGGCGTGCTGCGCCAGGCGCTGCAGGCCTGAACGGTCGCCGCGGACCTCAGGAGTGGGCGATACTGGGCTCGAACCAGTGACCTCCGCCTTGTCGAGGCGGCGCTCTCCCAGCTGAGCTAATCGCCCTGGGAGAGGTCAGATTACCAAGCCGCAGGGGGCCGGACGGGACGGCCCTCGGCTACGCTCCCCCGACCACGCGGCGACGTGGCGGAGTGGTTACGCAGCGGCCTGCAAAGCCGTTTACACCGGTTCGATTCCGGTCGTCGCCTTTACGGCCACCGGGTTGCCTGGGGCACTTGTGATCGACGGAGGGATCGTCCGCCATGCGGCGGGGATCGTGCCGGCGCGGCATTGCGCGAAGGTGCGCCTGGCGAGATAGGACCCGGTGCTTGCCCTGACTGCCAACCGGAGCACGCGGCCGCCTTTCCGTGTATGTTGCACCGGTGTT
>JAUMBN010000053.1:0-9410 GCA_032119675.1 Solirubrobacteraceae bacterium
CAATAGCCGGCCGGGCGTGGGCCGTCTGCCCGGAGAGCCACTGGCCGCTCCCGGCGGCGATCCAAGCATTACGAGCTGCGGCGAGGGCGCTGCCCGCCCGCAGGGGAGGGGGAAGGGCGGGGTTCAGGCGTCCGCAGGCAAGCTGCGCGTAAAGGGCGGCCGGGGCGAGCAGGAGCATCTCGAGCGAGCCGGGAACGCTCGACGCGCGTGAGGCGAGCACGCGGGGAGCAAGCAGGTGGATCTCGTCACGGCTGGGCCATCCGGCGAGGTACCGGCGGCTGGCCGGTGCGGTCATTGCCCGCACGAAGGGCACGATCGGCTGCGAGAGCGCCAGGCCGGCGAAGCTCGAGTGAATCACGATGGCGACCTCCTCCGGCGGCGGCTCGAGAAGGGGGGTTATCTCCTCCCGCGCCTGCTCGAGGAGGTCGAGCACCTCTTCGGCGTCCTGCGCGTCACGGTCGTCGTGGCGGGCCGTGAAGTGATCGGACCGCGATTCGACCCAGGCCATCCCTCAGGTTTACCGGTGAGCCCGGCGCATCCCTGGCAGCGTGCGCGGGCGGCCGGTCAGGCCATGGCCGGGACGCGCCCGGCGACCTTCGACTCGATCTCGTCCTGGACGAAGCCGAACTCCTCGTCGGAGAGCACCGGGGTGCCCTCAAACGGAAGGTCACGGGCGATCTCGAGCCACGGGCCACCGAGTGAGGTAGCACCGCGCATGCGGATGGTGACCGGCCGCGGGATCCGGTAGGTGCGCAGCAGAACCACATGGAGCGGCTGGCGGGGGCGCCAGCCGAGGCGCTTCTGCGCGTAGTCGGTGGTCCATACGTAGAAGGGGGAGAGCTCGTTGATCGCGCGGGGCTCGGTGACCGTGTAGCGCGCCGCAACCTCGGCCCAGGCGCGGACCCGCACGCGCTCCGGCTGCGGGATGCCGCCCGGCTGGGTGAGAGCGCGTACCGGGGGGTCACCGTCGGGCCACACACCCTCTTCCAGGGCACGGCGCAGCTCGGGGACGTGAGCCTCGCGGACCACGTCATTGCGGCGGTACTCGAAGGCGGGGAAGAGGAAGAAGCGGTCGTGCTCGAGGGCGAAGTCCTCGGGATCCTCACCGGCACGCGGGGGACGGAACACCACAAGCTGCTCGCCCTCCGAAAGGGCGCGCACCGTTACCGCCCACTCATGCATTGCTACCGGCATCGATTCAACTTCTTCCCGTCGTTTGCACTTTCTACGCAGGCCGTGAAACGTGAAAGTTTCAACTCTGTGAGGCCCGCGGGGCGCGGATTCTCGCAAAATCCCGGCGAAACCCCAAATATCCCTGCAAATGAGGGGTTTCCGACGGTATGCAGTGTGAGCCCCGCACCAGGAGAGCCCGGAAATACGGTGTTTCCGGGAGGCTGGCCGGGGCGGAGCGTTAGGCTCCCAAAGGCTTGTGTGACCGATCACACAGCGGTTAAGGGTGAGCGTGTCGATCCGGGTGGATCGGCCCGACCTCGCCGTGCGGCGTCTGCCTGGCCCGCCTTCGGGCTAGGCCGCGCTGGCGAACTCGAGCTCTTCGGTGTCGGCGAGGTGCTGGTGCGAGGGGCAGTAGCCGTTGGGGGCCGAGGGCATCCTGCGGCACGGGGTGCCGCGTCGCGTGGAGGCACGGCACTGGAGGCGGTTCCCGAAGGCGTCGCGGCCGTTCGTGGTGAGGGTGGCCACGGCACGGTCGGCGGTGGCCAGGTAGTCGCGGACCACGGCCCAGACGCGTGCCTGGGAGCCGATCGTGAAGTGGACCCGGATCTCGCGGAAGAGGCTCCGGGCCGGCTGGGCGAAGTAGTGGCGGTCGGTGGCGAGCCGCTCAACGGTCCTCTCGCACGCGTCGAGGACGGCTTCGTGGCCGCGGCGGCCGGTAGCGATGCTCGGCGAGAGCTCCCGGTAGATGGCCCTGCTTACCTGGTACATGCGGTGGCTTTCTCCTGTCTGGCCGGTTGCGGCGCCCGCCACATGCCCGGCTGGAGGCGAGTATCGGGCGCCTGTGTAAAGCCAAAACACCGCTTGTATTGAGTTCCTGTTAAGCCGCGGAAATGCCGATACGGCTTCGCGGAAATGCCGGTGAGGCGCCTTGAAGCGCCGGGCGGCCAGGCCGGCCGGGGACGGAGGCTGTGGTCAGCCCCAGAGGGTCAGCAGGGGCCCCGACCCGCCGATGACGGTGTGGTGGCCGTCGAGGTTCGGGTCGGTCTCCGGGAAGTCGCTGCGCAGGTGGGCCCCCCGGCTCTCCTCGCGCGCGAGGGCGCACCCGGCGATCATCCGGGCCAGGGGGTGAGGGTCCTCCATCAGGAGATTTAGCCCCTCGCGATCACGGACGATCCCGGCATGACGCCAGACGGCCTCGCGCGTGGAGTGCTCCGGCATCAGGATCGGCTCGGGGGCCGGCGGCGCCGACCGGGGCGATGGCGCCGGCTCGGCGAGCGCGGCCCTCGCGGCCCGGGCTCCAAAGACCATGCACTCGGAGAGGGAGTTCGAGGCCAGCCGGTTGGCTCCGTGAAGGCCGGTGCATGCGCTTTCGCCGATGGCGTAGAGCCCTGGTATCTCCGTGGCTCCGTGAAGGTCGGTGACGATCCCGCCCATCATGTAGTGGGCGGCCGGCGCAACCGGAACCGGCTCGCTCGCCGGGTCGAGTCCCGCCGCCTCCAGCGTCTCCACGACGTTGGGAAAGAGGGCGGGGTCGATGCCGCGCATGTCGAGGCGGACCGAGTCGGCATCGTCGGCGAGCATCTTCTCCCAGACCGCCCGGGCGACCTCGTCGCGGGGCGCGAGCTCGTCCACAAATCGCTCGCCGCGCAGGTCCAGGAGCCGAGCTCCCTCGCCCCTGATTGCCTCGGTGATCAGGAATCCCTCGTGTCCGAGGACCCCGGCCAGGGCGGTGGGGTGGAACTGCACGAATTCGAGGTCGGCGACCGGCGCTCCGGCCTGGCCGGCGAGCATGATTCCCACGCCTGCCGACCCCGGAGGGTTGGAGGTCCTGCTCCACATTGCCGCCGCGCCGCCGGTGGCGATCACCGTGGCCGCGGCGCGGACCCGTCGGCCGTCCTCGCAGACCGTGCCCACGACGCGGCCGCCGTCTATCCACAGTCGGCAGGCGCGTGCGCCTTCCAGCACGGTCACCGACTCCTCGCGGACTATGGCCGCCGAGAGCTGGCGGGCAAGCCGCCTTCCGGTGGCGCTGCCCCCGGCGTGGACGATCCGCCGGCGCGAGTGGCCCCCTTCGAGGCCCAGCACGAGGTTTCCGTGTCGGTCGGCGTCGAAACGCATCCGCCGCTGCTGGAGGTCGGCGACCATCGCCGGCGCCTCGCCCGTGAGGACCTCGGCCGCAGAATGCCGGACCAGGCCGCGGCCCGCGCGCTCGGTGTCGGCCAGGTGCAACTCCGGTGAGTCGTCGACGGCCAGGGCGGCGGCCAGGCCCCCCTGTGCCCAGTAACTGGCTGTCTGTGCCAGGGGCGTGGCGCTGACCACGGCAACCCGGCTTCCCTCGCCGGCGGCGACGAGGGCGGCGTACAGGCCGGCTGCGCCCGCGCCGATCACGACGATGTCCGCGTCGATTGGTTCGGGCGCGCCCATCGGGGCCTACCGTACCCGTCGCCGGCTGCTTCAGGAGGGCGCCTTCGACTAGTTTGCGGGCCGGTGCCCGAGCCCCTGTTCATGAGCGACGCGTCGCGCCTTCACGACACTTCGGCGATGCCCGAGGTGCCGGAGCGGATCGCCCGTATCGAGGCGATCGAGTCGATGCTCGCCGCCCGCCAGTGGTGCGGGTATGAGCCCCGGGAGTCGCCGGCCGCCGACGACGGGCTCCTCGAACTCGTCCACGATGGCTCCTACCTGCGTCGGGTGGAGCGGGCCTGCGCGGCCAGCGAGGCACTGGATCCCGAGACGCCGACCGTGCCGGGCACGATCGATGCCGCGCGCCACGCCGCCGGCGGTGCGGTGGCAATGGTCGACGCGCTGGCCGCCGGCGATCAGGCAGGCGCATCGCTGCACCGTCCCCCCGGTCACCACGCAGGCCGCTCGAGCGCATCGGGCTTCTGCCTCTTCAACAACGTGGCCGTCGCGGCCGCGCACGCGCGCGAGAACCACGGCATGGAGAGGGTCCTGGTCCTCGACTGGGACGTCCACCACGGAAACGGCACGGAGGCGATCTTCTGGACCGACCCGGGGGTCTGCTTCATTTCGATCCACCAGTCGCCGCTGTGGCCGGGCAGCGGTGCCCTGGCCGACGCCGGAGCGGGTGAAGGCGAGGGATTCACGGTCAACCTTCCGGTGCCGCCGGGGTCGGGGAACGAGACCTACGAGGCGCTCGTCGCTCATGTGGTCGAGCCGGTCGCCGTCGCCTATGCCCCCGACCTTGTGCTCGTTTCGGCCGGGTACGACGCCCACCGGGCGGATCCGCTCGCCGAGTGCCTGGTCGACGAGGCCGGCTTTGCGGCGATGGCCCGTCGAGTCGGCTCTCTATGCAGGCGCCTCGGGGTACCGGCCGGGCTCGTGCTCGAAGGCGGATATGACATCGAGGCCCTGGCAGCGTCGGTTTCCGTCACCCTTGATGCACTGCGCGAAGAGCCGGCGGGGGAAGCGCCCGTGCCGGATGCCGTGGCCCGGGTCGCCGAAGAGGTTCTGGCGCGGCCGGCGTTCCCGTGAGGGTCCGCGCCCGCTAGGGAACGGCCGGGTCGGCACCGGCGTCGGGGGTCGCCCCGGCATCCGGGGTTCCCGTACCGGTTTCGGGTACAGGGTCGACCGGCACGTCGGCCGGGGGTGCCGGCTCGGGGGCTGCGGTTGTCGGAGCGGGAGTTACCCCCGGGGCGAGGGGCTCGCCGGGCTGCACCGTGATCGTCTGCGTGGTTGTCCGGGCCGGTGGGGGGTCGTCGCTGGTGAGCGCGATGAAGGCGGCGACCATGACGCCGAGCGCGAGCGCCGCCAGGGCCAGCAGCGCGAGGATGGGGCGCCGCCAGCGCGGCGAAGGGGCGATGACGGTGCGGGCCGGGTCGCCGCAGCGCAGGCACCAGTCCTGTCCGGAAGCGAGCCACTCGCCGCAGCGCGGGCACGGGATGACGCCCGGCGCGGGTACCATCTCCGGCACCGGCACCGGCACCGCAGGGGTACTCATGGCGAGGGAGGCTGCGGCGGGGGAGGCCGGACCTCGGTCTCCTGCGCAGGCTCCGGGGCGACCGGGGCCTGGGGAGCTGGCGGATAGGCCGCCGGCTGGGGAGCCTCGGGGTAGGCCGTCCCGCCCGGGACAGCGGCTGCGCCCGGCGTCCCGAACACCGGCGCAGGCGAGGGAGGCGGGTAGGCGCCGGCGCCCGAAGTGCCGTCCAGAGTCCCGACGCCGGCGATCGTCCTCGGGCCCTTGAACGAGAGCCCGCATTGGGGGCAGAACCTGGCGTCGCTGCCGTGCAGTGCGCCGCAGCGCGGGCAGGCGCTGAGTCCGGGAATGAAGAGCTCGGTGTAGGGGGTCGACTCGGATAGCGCCTGCTCGATGGCGCGCATCTCGCGGTCGAGCGCCTCTATCGCTTCGACCTTGCCGGCGACCAGCTCTTCGTTGGGGCGCTGGAAGCGGTGCTGGTCGAGTACCAGCCCACCGAGGTCGCGGTAACCAAGCTCGCGGACCTCGCGCAGGTAGCGCAGGCGCCGCCGGAGCCTCCCGCGTTCGCGAAACCCGGGCCGCGACGGGGCGGCGGGTGGCTGGGGCACCGAGGGCTGGTCGGCGCCGGGGTCCGGGATCGGGGTTTCCGAGCCCGGCTGGGCCGGGTCCGCAGGGGTCCCGGCGGCGCCTTCGGTACCGGCTTCGGGGGCATGCTCCTGGGGCGGCGCGATGAAGGTCTGGTCCTCCGGGACGCCGGGCCCGGGGACCGGAACCCCCTGGACGATCGTCGGCATCTCGTCGGCGGGCGGCTCCGTCTCGCCGGTCCCTGCCTGCGGCTCTCCTTCGGCGGGGGCGTCCTTCTTTCGGCTGAAGCGGTCTCTCAGTCCCATGTTGCGGCCGGTCGGGCCCCCATCGGTCTCGAATGGCGGCGGGCGCCGAGTCTAGCGGGCGTGGCGGGGTGATCGGGACGCTCCCGCGTGACGATTACGTAACGGGGTCGGGCTGGTGACGGATGCCCTCGGAGGCGAGCATTGCCGGCGGCAAACGCGACCAACCAAGGAGAGAGACCATGCTCTGTCGAGCCCAGGGATACGCCCACGCCAACGCATACCGCCTCTGGCAAAGGCTCAGGAGCACCGACGGCCAGGGGACGGTGGAGTACGTCGCGCTGATCCTTCTCATCGCCGGGGTGCTGGCCGGCGTGATCGTGGCTGGCCGGTCGCTGCGCGGGGGCGGTATCGCCCAGACCGTCGTGGGCAAGCTCAAGGAAGCGATCGACGGCGTTGGCGGTACTTCCCGCTGAACCGGGGCGGGCGCCCCTATGCTGCGCCCATGGTCCCTGCCAGCGACCCGCGCGACCGCCCGATCGCCGTATTCGACTCGGGGGTGGGCGGCCTCACCGTGCTGCACGAGCTGCTCGTCCAGGTGCCGGGGGAGGACTACATCTACCTTGGCGACACGGCACGCTTCCCGTACGGCAGCCGTTCGGCGGAGGAGCTGGCGGCCTTCAGCATGGAGATCGCCGAAGAGCTTCTCGCACGGCGCGCCAAGCTGCTCGTGGTGGCCTGCAACTCGGCCACGGCCGCCGCGCTTCCCGCCCTCCGCGAGCGTATGCGCCAGACGACGCTCGGGGTGGACGTGCTGGGCGTCGTCAGGCCCGAGGCGGTGCAGGCCGTGGCCGCCACCCGGACCGGCCGGATCGGACTGCTGGCCACGCCGGCGACCGTCGCCAGCGGCGCCTACGACGAGGCGGTGCGCGCAGCGGACCCGCACGTGGCGCTCACTTCCGTCGCCGCCCCCGAGCTGGCCGCGCTGATCCAGGACGGCTCGGAGTTCGACGACGAGGTGGTCGCGCTCGTTCGCGGCTACGTCGGTCCCCTTAAGGAGGCTGGCGTGGACACCGTGATCCTCGGCTGCACCCATTACCCACTGCTGAGGCCAATGCTGCAGAGGCTTCTCGGCCCTGGGGTCGAGATAGTCGGCTCGGGTGCGGCGCTGGCCCGGCAGGTCGAGCACGCCCTCGGAACCAGGGACCTCGCCAACCGGCGGGAGGGCGAGGGCGAGTACCGGTTCCTCACGACCGGTGACCCGGAGTCCTTCCGGGCCCTGGGGTCGCGCTTCCTCCAGCTCCCGCTCGGGCCGGTCGAGCAGGTAGTCGTGGCCCGGGAGGCCGCGGCATGAGCCGGGTTGACGGGAGGGGCGACGCCGAGCTGCGGCCGGTGACGATCGAGCCGGGCTTTGTCTCCTCGGCAACCGGGTCGGCCCTCATCGCCTGCGGGGGAACTCGGGTCATCTGCACCGCGAGCATCGCCGAGGGGGTGCCTCGGTGGAGAGAGGGCCGCGGCCTCGGCTGGCTTACCGCCGAGTACGGGATGCTCCCCGCATCGACCGGCCGGCGTCGTCCGCGCGACATCAGCAAGGGTCGGCTCGACGGCCGCATCGTCGAGATCCAGAGGCTTATCGGCAGGTCGCTCAGGGGAGTGGTCGACAACGCCGCCCTCGGCGAGCGGACCGTGAGCATCGACTGCGACGTGCTTGAGGCCGACGGAGGGACCCGCTGCGCCTCGGTCACCGGCGGCTTCGTCGCCCTGGCGCTGGCGTGCCGGCGGCTCGTCGAGGACGGGGAGCTCGACAGGGTTCCCCTTACGGGCGAGATCGCTGCGGTCTCCTGCGGGATCGTCGACGGGCGCCCGATGCTCGACCTCAATTACCCCGAGGATTCAAGCGCCGAGGTCGACGCCAACGTGGTGATGACCGGCGACGGCGGACTCGTCGAGGTGCAGGCGACCGCCGAAGGAATGCCGCTCGAGCGCGCCCACCTGGACGACCTGCTCGAGCTCGCCGCCGCCGGGATAACCGAGCTGCGGTCAGCGCAGGACGGAGCGATCGCCTCGGCCGGGGACTGACCGATGGCACTCAGGCTCGCCACGGGGAACGCGCACAAGCTGCGCGAGTTCAGCGGGCTCCTGGGGGACCTTGAGTTCACCGGCATCCCGGAGTCGTTCGAGATGCCGCCGGAGACCGGCGAGAGCTTCGAGGAGAACGCCCTGATCAAGGCCCGCGCCCTTGCGGCCGCCACCGGCGAACCCGCCTTCGCCGACGATTCGGGGATCTGCGTGGAGAGGCTTGGCGGCCGGCCGGGCGTCTACTCGGCCCGTTGGGCCGGCGAGGATGCGACCGACGAGGAGAACCTCAGCCTGTTGCTGGAGGAGACCGAGCCGGGCGACCGGCTCGAATACGTGTGCGTGATCGCGTGGGTTGACCCGATCGCCGGGGACGAGCGCCTGTTCGAGGGCCGCTGCGCCGGCTCGCGGTCCGGGGAGCTGAGCGGGGAAGGCGGCTTCGGCTACGACCCCGCGTTCGTGGCCGACGCAGAGCCCGGCCGGACGATGGCCGAGCTCGCGCCCGCGGAGAAGGACGCCATCAGCCACCGTGGCCAGGCGGCCAGGGAACTCCGCGGCTGGCTCGAGGGCCGGTGACCGGGGCCCGGGAGGCGGCCGGCGGGTCGCGGGCGCTGAGGCGCTCGGCGGCGGTCTCCATCGCGGCCGCCTGCTTCCTCGTAGCCCTGAAGCTCGTCGGCGGGATCTTCAGCGGCTCGCTCGGCCTCTACTCCGAGGCCGCCCACTCGGGGACCGACCTCGTGGCTGCGGTCCTGACCTTCTACGCGCTCGGCGTATCGGCCCGTCCCGCCGATCGCAAGCACCCTTATGGCCACGGCAAGGCCGAGCACCTCGCCGCGCTAGGCGAGGCGACATTCCTGGTGATCGTCAGCGGCGTGATCTCGTGGGAGGCCATCAACCGGCTGGCCGATGGCGGCAGCCACCAGATAGACACCGACTGGTGGGTCTTCGCCCTGCTCGGCGTCGTGCTTGCCGTAGACCTTTCGCGGGCGGTCGTCTCGCGCCGCACCGCCGCGCGCTTCGACAGCGCGGCGATTGCGTCCAACGCCCTCCACTTCGCCTCCGACTTTGCCGGCACGCTGGCGGTTATCGCCGGCCTGGTCTGCGTTAGTGCCGGCTTTCCGGCCGGTGACTCGATCGCCGCCCTGCTGGTTGCCGTGCTGGTCATCGTCGCCGCAATACGCCTGATCCGCCGCAACGTCAACGTGCTCATGGACAGTGCCCCCGCCGGGCTCCAGGAGACCGCCCGCGAGGCGATCCGTGAGGCCGAGCCCGGCGCCGAGATCCGCCGGCTCAGGGCGCGACAGGCCGGGGGGCGCCCGTTCATCGACCTCGTCCTGGCCGTCGAGGGGGACGCCGGCCTCCAGCAGGCCCACCTGGTTTCCGACCGGGTGGAGGCC
>JAUMBN010000054.1:0-2400 GCA_032119675.1 Solirubrobacteraceae bacterium
TGGTCGGTCAGGGCGAGGAGCTCGACGCCGGCGGCGTGGGCGAGGGCCACGACTTCGGCCGGCTCGAGCGCACCGTCGGAGGCGACCGAGTGGGCCTGGAGGTCGAAGGTCGGGGCGGCCATGGGGCGCAGCGTACGCCACGCGGCCCGGCCGCCTTCGCGCGCGGGTATATAACGGGACGATGGCCGTGCCCGGGCAGAGCGAGATAGTCGGCTTCACCGGCGTCTACGACGCTGACGGCACGCTGCCCGGAGAGCTCTCGT
This sequence comes from Solirubrobacteraceae bacterium, assembly GCA_032119675.1. Classification (GTDB taxonomy): domain Bacteria; phylum Actinomycetota; class Thermoleophilia; order Solirubrobacterales; family Solirubrobacteraceae; genus F1-60-MAGs163. Next base: position 264 of record JAUMBN010000054.1, read on the forward strand.
ACTGGATCGGTGCCCACGTGACCGGCAGCCGCCACTGCGCGCTCTGCGAGATAACCCACGGCACGTTCCGTGAGAAGGCACGCTGGCGCGAGCTGGCCGGGGCGCTGCCGGTGCCCTTCGATGCCGTACACCTCGACGAGCGAAGCCCGGCGGTCGCAGCGGCCACCGACGGGGCAGGGGCGTGCGTCGTGGCCGCGCGGGCCGACGGCAGCCTCGAAGTGGTCATGGGGCCCGGCGACCTCGACGCGATGGCCGGCGACCCGGACCGGCTGGCCGAGGCTCTGCGAGCCCTGCTCTAGCGCAGGTATCCTTCGCCTCCCGCGCCGACGTAGCTCAGCTGGTAGAGCACTTCACTCGTAATGAAGGGGTCAGGGGTTCGAGTCCCCTCGTCGGCTTCGAAGCCTTTGCCCTGACCCACGCCGGTGCCAAGCTCGTACCGGTTACCAGAGGATGACCTCGCGCTCGCTGCGTTAGCCTCAGCAAGGAAGACGACCCAGGAGAACCACGTGACGACGGAAGAAGCAACAGGAAGCTGCCCCGTAACCGGCAACGGGCACCGCTCCACAGGCACCACCAACCGCGACTGGTGGCCCAACCAGCTCGACCTGCGGATGCTCCACCAGAACCCGCCGTCGGCCAGCCCGATGGGCGAGGACTTCGACTACGCCGCCGAGTTCGCCAGGCTCGACCTCGACGAGCTACGCAGGGACATCTTCGCGTTGATGACCGACTCGCAGGAGTGGTGGCCGGCCGACTACGGCCACTACGGGCCCTTCTTCATCCGCATGGCCTGGCATAGCGCCGGCACCTACCGGATCGGCGACGGCCGCGGCGGCGCCGGGGCGGGAACGCTTCGCTTCGCGCCGCTCAACAGCTGGCCGGACAACGCCAACCTCGACAAGGCCCGCCGCCTGCTCTGGCCGGTCAAGCAGAAGTACGGCAACAGCATTTCCTGGGCCGACCTGATGGTCTTCACCGGAAACTGCGCCCTGGAGTCGATGGGCTTCAAGACCTACGGCTTTGCCGGCGGCCGCGAGGACGTCTGGGAGCCCGAGGAGGACGTCTATTGGGGCTCGGAGGAGACCTGGCTCGGCGACGAGCGCTACAGCGGCGACCGAGAGCTCGAGAACCCGCTGGGCGCCGTGCAGATGGGCCTGATCTACGTCAATCCGGAGGGCCCCAACGGGGAGCCCGACCCGGTCGCCGCCGCGCGCGACATCCGCGAGACCTTCGCGCGTATGGCGATGAACGACGAGGAGACCGTTGCGCTGATCGCCGGCGGCCACACCTTCGGCAAGTGCCACGGCGCGGCCGACCCCGACGATTACGTCGGCCCTTCCCCCGAGGGAGCGCCGATTCAGGAGCAGGGGCTGGGCTGGCACAACCGGTTCGAAACCGGCAACGGCGATGCGACGATCACCAGCGGGATCGAGGGCGCCTGGACGGCCAACCCCACACAGTGGGACAACGGCTACTTCGAGCTGCTGCTGGGCACCGAGTGGGAAAAGACCAAGAGCCCGGCCGGCGCCTTCCAGTGGACCCCCGTCGACCCATCCGCGGTCGCAACCGTCCCCGACGCCCGGGACCCGAACGTCACCCACCCGCCGATGATGCTCACCACCGACCTCTCGCTGCGTGAGGACCCGGCATACGCCGAGGTCTCCAGGCGGTTCATGGATAACCCCGACGAACTGGCCGACGCCTTCTCCCGCGCCTGGTTCAAGCTCACCCACCGCGACATGGGGCCGCTCAGCCGCTACCTGGGCCCCGAGGTTCCCGCCGAGCCGCTGATCTGGCAGGACCCGGTACCGCCGGTTGACTATGAGCTCGTCGACTCAAGTGACATCTCGGCGCTGAAGGAGAAACTGCTCGCCTCCGGCCTGAGCGTGCCGGAGTTCGTGCGACTCGCGTGGGCCTCGGCCTCGACGTTCCGCGGCACCGACAAGCGGGGCGGGGCCAACGGGGCGCGGGTTCGCCTTGAACCCCAGAAGGACTGGCCGGCCAATGATCCAGCCGAGCTGGCCAAGGCGCTGGGGGCGATAGGCAAGGTTCAGGAGGAGTTCAACTCCGCCCAGAACGGCAGCGGCAAGCGAGTCTCGCTGGCCGACCTGATCGTCCTCGGCGGCTGCGCCGCGGT
>JAUMBN010000055.1:0-2173 GCA_032119675.1 Solirubrobacteraceae bacterium
CGGTCACCCCGTCCTCCCGCGCGAGCCTCTCGACCTCGACCCAGAGCGCGCTGCGGCTCTGCGGGTCAAGGCCGGTGGTCGGCTCGTCGAGGAAGAGCACCGACGGCTCGTGCACCAGCGCGAGGGCGAGGTCGAGCCGGCGCTTCATGCCGCCGGAGTAGCCGCCGACCTTCCTCCCCGCCGCGTCGCTGAGGCCGACGCGTTCGAGCAGTTCGTCGCCGCGCCGGCGTCGCTCGGCCCTGGGGAGCCCGTGGAGGCCGCCCTGGAGGTCCATGTGCTCGTAGCCGGTGAGGAAGTCGTCGAGAGCCGACTCCTGCAGCGCCGCGCCGATCGCGCGGCGCACGTCGGCTCCCTGGCTGGCCACGTCGAAGCCGGCGACCGTGGCGGTCCCGGCGGTCGGGGGCAGCAGCGTGACCAGCATCAGGACCGTCGTCGACTTGCCGGCGCCGTTGGGCCCCAGGAAGCCGTAGATCTCCCCGGGCGCGACGTCGATGTCGACGCCGTCCACCGCCCGGATCCCGCCCTTGAACTCCCGCTCGAGGGCGCGGGCCTCAATGCCTCCGCCGGCCGTCACCTCAGGAAGGGACGCCGTCTACTTCGCTGACCGGCCGCGCCGCCGGGCCGATGTACTTGGCCGAGGGGCGGATCAGGCGCGACTCGCGCTTCTGTTCCATGATGTGCGCCGACCAGCCGGCCACGCGCGCGCAGGTGAACATGCTGGTGAACATGTCCGCCGGGATCTCGGCGAGGTCGAGAACGACCGCCGACCAGAACTCGACGTTGGTGGCCAGCACGCGGTCGGGCTTGCGGGCCGCAAGCTCCTCGAGCGCGGCCTCCTCGAGCGCCTCGGCGACCTCGTAGCGGGGGGAGCCGAGCTCCTTGGCGGTGCGCCGCAGCACCCGGGCACGCGGGTCCTCGGCGCGGTAGACCCGGTGGCCGAAGCCCATGAGCCGCTCGCCGCGGTCGAGCGCGTCGACCACCCAGGCCTTGGCGTCGCCGCGCTCCTCTACCTCGGCAAGCATCGTCAGCACGCGCGAGGGGGCGCCGCCGTGGAGCGGGCCGCTGAGCGCGCCCACCGCGCTGGAGAGAGCCGCGGCCACGTCGGCCCCGGTCGAGGCGACGACGCGGGCGGTGAAGGTGGAGGCGTTCATGCCGTGCTCGGCCGCCGAGACCCAGTAGGCGTCGATCGCCTTCGCGTGGTCGGGGTTGCACTCGCCACGCCAGCGCAGCAGGAAACGCTCGGCGATGATCTTGCCCTCGTCGATGACCGCCTGGGGAACCCAGGGCTGGCCCAGGCCTCGGGCCGACTGGGCGACGAAGGAGAGGGCCATCACCGAGGAGCGGGCCAGGTCGTTGCGGGCCTCCTCGTCGGTGATGTCCAGGAGCTGGCCGAAGCCCCACTCGGGAGCGAGCATCGCCAGCGCCGACTGCACGTCGACGCGCGGGTCACCGGAGCGGACCATCAGCGGATGCGGCTCGGCGGGAAGCAGGCCGGGCTCGAAGCTGCCGTCTACGAGCAGGCCCCAGACGTTCTCGTACGGGACGACGCCGACGAGGTCCTCGATGTCGACTCCGCGGTAGCGGAGCGCGCCCCCCTCGCGGTCGGGTTCGGCGATCTCCGTTTCGAACGCGACTACGCCTTCAAGGCCGGACTGGACTTCGCTCATCTCTCTGGGTGCTCCTGACGGTCGGAAATTGCCCTTAAGAGAGTGACACCAACGGCGAAAGAGTGCGGCGCAGCGCAACGGTCCTGCCATCGGGGCGGGTATATGGTTGCCGGCACGCCCGCCCGGCGCAGCGCCGGGCCCGTCAGACAGGAGAGACCGATGGCCGACGCCGAGCTGATGTACCGACCCGCCACCGAACTGGCCGCCATGGTCCGCGCCGGCGAAATCTCCGCCCAGGAGCTGGTCACCTGCTCGCTGGAGCGCATCGAGGATCTCAACCCCGGGATCAACGCCTTCATCGACGTCTTTGCCGACGAGGCCCTGGCCGAGGCCGAGGCCGTCAAGGCCGGCGACGAGCGGCCGCTGGCCGGCGTGCCGATCGCCATCAAGAACAACCGGCCGGTGGCCGGCGCGCGGCTGATGATGGGCTCCGACCTGCTCGGCGACCACCGTGCCTCGCACGACGCCTTCCTCGTGCAGAAGCTGCGGGGCGCCGGGGCGATCGT
>JAUMBN010000056.1:0-4959 GCA_032119675.1 Solirubrobacteraceae bacterium
ACGCCGAGATCGCCAGCAAGCTCGTGATCTCGCTCGGGCGCCGGATGCGAGTCGCCAACGAGCGGCTGATGCGCCAGTCCTTCCAGACCGTCCAGAGCCGCGTGGCGATCGTCCTCACCGACCTGGTTGCCCAGGCCCGGGCCGAGGGCGCCGGCGAAGGGCCGGTCGAGCTGCGGATCAACCAGGCCGACATCGCCCAGCTCGCCGGCTGCTCGCGCGAGTCGGCCAGCCGCTTCCTGACCACGCTCGCCCGTGCCGGCGTGACGAAGCAGGGGCGCGGCCGGGTCACGATCCTCGACACCGACGCGCTCGCCGGCTACATCTACTGACCGGCGGCAGGTAGGCTCCCGGCGGTGCAGGTTCTGAACTTCTACTCGACGATCTTCGCCGACCAGCTGCGCCGCGGGCGCAAGAGCGCGACGATCCGCCTCGGCGACAAGACCCACAAGTACCGCAAGAACCAGGCGGTGCTGGTGACCATCGGGTACCAGTTCTCTCCGCGGGAGAAGATCTTCGAGGCGGTGATCGACCAGGTCGACGTAAAGCGCGTGCGCGACCTCTCGCCGCGGGATATCGAGCACGACAACCCCGAGTTCCGCCGCCACGACGAGCTGATCCACTTCCTCGAGCAGATCTATGGGCGAACGGTGACCATGGAGGACATAGTCACCGTGGTGCGCTTCTCGCAGATCGTCGAGAACCCGCCCAGCTACACCGACGCCCGCCTGGGCATCGGTGGCACTCAGAACTAGGCGCTCCGAAACTCCCCGGACGGTACGGATGCGATTTCTCAGCGTCCGTGCTACACTCGACCTGAGTCGTTGGCACTCATATGCTGCGAGTGCCAATAACGGCCGCTAAACCCCGCAAATTCGGACAGAACGAGGTTTGAACGCATGAATCTGAAGCCGCTCGGAGATCGACTGATCGTCCGCGCCACCGATGAGGAGGAGACGACGGCCAGCGGCCTCGTCCTCCCCGACACCGCCAAGGAAAAGCCCCAGCAGGGTGAAGTGCTCGCCGTCGGCGAGGGCTCCTGGGACGAGGACGGCGACAAGCGCATCCCGCTTGACGTCAAGAAGGGCGACAAGGTCCTCTACAGCAAGTACGGCGGCACCGAAATCAAGGTCGACGGAGAGGACCTGCTGGTCCTCCGCGAGAGCGACGTCCTCGCGATCGTCGAGTCCTGAACCCCTAGACCAAGGAGAAGCAAGAGCCAATGGCACACAAGGAACTGAAGTTCGACTCGGCCGCGCGCAAGTCGCTCGAGGCCGGCGTCGACGCAGTCGCGGACGCCGTCAAGGTGACGCTCGGCCCCAAGGGCCGTTACGTCGTCATCGACAAGAAGTTCGGCGCCCCGACCATCACCAATGACGGAGTCACCATCGCCCGCGAGATCGAGGTCGAGGACCCGTTCGAGAACCAGGGCGCCCAGCTCGTCAAGGAGGTCGCCACGGCGACCAACGACGTTGCCGGTGACGGAACCACCACGGCGACCGTGCTCGCCCAGGCGATCGTTCGCCAGGGCCTGAAGAACGTGGCCGCCGGCGCCCAGCCGCTCGCGCTCAAGCGCGGGATCGAGCAGGCCGTCGACTCGATCGTCGACGACATCCAGTCGCAGTCCAAGGAGGTCAGCGGCAAGGAGCAGATCGCCCGCGTCGCGACCATCTCGGCCGGCGACGACGAGATCGGCGACGTGATCGCCGACGCGATCGAGAAGGTCGGCAAGGACGGCGTGGTCAACGTCGAGGAAGGCCAGACCTTCGGCATGGACCTCGAGTTCACCGAGGGCATGCAGTTCGACAAGGGCTACATCTCGCCCTACATGGTCACCGACTCCGACCGGATGGAGGCCGTCCTCGAGGACCCCTACATCCTTATCGCCAACCAGAAGATCGGCGCCGTGCGGGACATCCTGCCGGTGCTCGAGCAGGTCATGCAGTCGGGCAAGCCGCTGCTGATCATCGCCGAGGACGTCGAGGGCGAGGCCCTCGCGACGCTCGTCGTCAACAAGCTCCGCGGCACCTTCACCGGTGTTGCGGTCAAGGCGCCGGGCTTCGGCGACCGCCGCAAGCGGATGCTCGAGGACATCGCCATCCTGACCGGCGGTGAAGTGATCACCGAGGAGATGGGCCTCAAGCTGGAAAACACCGAGGTCTCCCAGCTCGGGCACGCCCGCCGCGTCGTCGTCTCGAAGGACACGACGACGATCGTGGACGGCTCCGGCGAGAGCGAGGCGATCAAGGGCCGGATCAACCAGATCAAGGCCGAGGTGGAGTCGACCGACTCCGACTTCGATCGCGAGAAGCTCCAGGAGCGCCTGGCCAAGCTCTCCGGCGGCGTTGCCGTCGTGAAGGTTGGCGCGGCTACGGAGACCGAGATGAAGGAGAAGAAGCACCGCGTCGAGGACGCCCTCCAGGCGACCCGCGCGGCTCTCGAAGAGGGCATCGTGCCGGGCGGCGGAGTCGCCCTCCTTCAGGCCTCCGAGAAGGTCGACATTGAGGCGATCGAGATCGACGACGAGAAGACCGGGGCGAGGATCGTCCTGCGCGCCGTCGAGGAGCCGCTCCGCCAGATCGCGGAGAACTCCGGCCTCGAGGGCTCGGTCGTCGTCGCCGACGTGACGAAGGCCAAGAAGGGCCACGGCCTCAACGCCGCTACCGGCGAGATCGTCGATCTCGTCGACGCCGGCGTCATCGACCCGGCGATGGTGACGCGCTCTGCCCTGCAGAACGCGGCCTCGATCGCCAAGAACATCCTCACCACCGAGGCGATCATCGCCGAGATGCCCGAAGAGGGCGGCGGCGGAATGCCCGGTGGCATGCCCGACATGGGCGGAATGATGTGATCACGCCCCAGGCGTGAGCAGTACCGAGGGCCCGGCAACCGCCGGGCCCTCGTCGTTTACGGGGGCGCGTGCGCAGCGCCGCCCGGCAGGTCGCTCGCGAAGCTCCCGCTAAACCACGCCGGTCTCGGCGCGGCGCAGCTGCAGCCGGGCCCAGACCGCCGACACCGCCACAAGCCCAGCGGCAAGCCCGAAGGCGAGCAGCACCTTGGTCGGGTCGCCGGCAATGAAGCCGCGGCCGGAGTCCAGGATCGCCGTGATCGGGTTGCCGGCGGCCGCCACCTTCAGCCACCCGGTGAGCAGCCCGAGCGGAACGTAGACCGGGGCCAGGAAGAGCAGGACGAAGACCGGGGTCTGCATGAAGCCGCCGATGTCGATCGACTGGAAGCGGAAGGCCAGCCCCGCCACCCAGAGGACGCTCGCCGTGCAGAGCGCGGCCCCAAGCAGCCACATCGCGGCGATATCGACGGCGTTGCCCAGCACCGTCATCCCGGCCACCAGCGCGATCGCCCACAGGATCACCCCGGTCACCGCGAAGCGCAGCAGCCCCCCGAGCACGAAACCCAGCAGCAGGCCCGAACGTTTCGGCGCGGCGATGAGCAGCCGCCGCGCGAAGCCGCTCTCGTAGTCCTCGGCGATCCGGTAGCCGGTGAAGATCCCGCCGAATGCGGCCGTCTGCAGGAAGACGAAGACGAACTGGAAGGCGGTGTAGCCGGCCTTGAACTGGAAGCCGGGCACCTGGTCGACTGCCGAGAGGCCGCCGGCGAAGGCGACCAGGAAGACCAGGGGGAAGGCCAGCGACGGGATGATGATCGCCGGGTTCTTGAAGGTCTGGATGGCCACGCGCCGCAGCACCGCCATCGCCACCTGGAAGTTCTCGGAGCTCATGTCCGCTGAACCCTCCTGCGCAGCGAGGCCGAGGCCAGCGCAAAGAAGAGCACCATCACCGCCGTCGCGACCGCGATCGCCGGCAGCAGTGTCGACAGGTCCCAGCCGCCTATGACCAGCCCGCGCATGCCGTCGATCAGCCAGCTGAGCGGGTTCCACTCGGCGATCGTGCGAAACCAGTCGGTGGTGATGAAGTCGAGCGGCAGGTTGGAGGTCGAGAGGAAGAGCAGGACGAACAGGAGCGGGAAGATCCCCTGGACGGCCTGGGGCGAGCCGGTGAGCACCGCCAGCCAGGCGCCGATCCCCGAGAAGGCGAAGGCGACGTAGATCGCCAGCGCGATCAGGACCAGCGCGCCGGCCGGCCCGGTCTCGAACTGGACCCCGAATACCAGCCCGACCGCCACGTAGAGCAGCGTTCCCATCGAGGCGATCGCCGTGCCGCCCATCGTCGCCCCGGCCAGCACCACCCAGCGGTGGGCCGGGGTGAGGGCGAGCCGGTCGGTGAAGCCGCCCTGGATGTCACCGGCCAGCTCGGTGCCGGAGTTGATCGCCGCGAACATCGCCCCCTGAACGAAGCAGACGATGATCGCGAAGTTGATGTAGCGGTCGGTCGGGAAGCCGGGCAGCTCGGTGACGCTGGCCAGGCCGGCTGCGTTCACCGCCAGCAGGATCAGCGGGAAGCTGACGACGGGAAAGACGAGGACCGGCTGGCGGAAGGTCCGGCTGATCGAGCGCCGGGAGATCAGCAGCAGCTGCGAGCCGGCACTCACGCCTCGTCCTCGCCGTCGCCGACGTCGAGCGAGCGGCCGGTCTTCTCCAGGAAGACGTCGTCGAGCGAGGGCTGGTGGAGCTGCAGGTCCGAGACGGCGATCCCCTCTGCGTCGAGCGCGCGCACCACGTCGGCGAGCTCCTCGGCCCCGGCGTCGAGCCTCACCGCGGCACCCTTCGGCGAGGAGGCGGCCGGCTCGCCGAAGCGGGCCAGCGCCGCCTCGAGGCGCTCGCGGTCCTGCGGGTTGGCCGGGATCGCCTCGAGCGAGACCTTGCCGATGCTCGCCTTCAGCGCCGACGGAGTCCCCTCGGCGACGATCCTGCCGTGGTCGATGATCCCGACGCGGTCGGCGAGGACGTCGGCCTCCTCGAGGTACTGGGTGGTGAGGAAGACGGTCACCCCGTCCTCCCGCGCGAGCCTCTCGACCTCGCCCCAGAGCGCGCTGCGGCTCTGCGGG
>JAUMBN010000057.1:0-3035 GCA_032119675.1 Solirubrobacteraceae bacterium
TACCGCAGCGTCGAGGACCTCAACCGCGACATCGACCGCTACGCGCTGGGCCGGTGAGCTTCGAGGTACGGCCAACGGCCGGGCGCGATGAGTTCGAACAGGCGATGGAGCTGCGGCGCGAGGTCTTCGTCGTCGAGCAGCAGGTCGCCGAGGCCGAGGAGTTCGACGGCCGCGAGGAGGAGTGCGTCCACGTAGTCGCCGTCGACGACGGCCGCGTGATCGGCTGCTGCCGCCTGCTGCCGGCAGGTGAGGTGGTGAAGCTAGGCCGCATGGTCGTCGCGGCCGACCGGCGCCGCGAGGGAGTAGCCGAAGCGCTGCTCGCCGAGAGCGACGTTCAGGCCGCCGGCCTGGGCGCGAGCCGCATCACCCTCTCGGCCCAGACCTACGTCACCGACCTGTACGAAAAAGCCGGCTACGCGGTCACCAGTGAGCCCTTCGACGAGGTAGGCATCGAGCACGTACGGATGGAGAAACGGATCACGTGATCGCCGTAGTCGCGGTCACCGTCGCTGCGCTGGTGGCGGGGATCCTCAGCGAGCGCCGCTTCCCCGACGGGGCGTTCAGGCTCCAGGGGCGGCTGCTCGAGCTGCTGGTCTTCATCCTGCTGCCGGTAGTCGTCTTCCTCACGGTCATCGACCTGGAGGTAACCGCCAACGTCGGCGCCGGGCTGGCCTTCGGCTGGATCGAGCGGATCGCCGTCTTCCTGATTGCGTGGTTCGTCGGGACGAAGGTCCTCAGGCTCGAACGCTCCTCGACCGGCGCGCTGATCGCCGCCGTGGTGATGGCCAACACCGGCTATCTCGGAATCCCGGTTGTGGCCCTGCTTCTCGGCGGCGATTCGATAGGGCTGGCCGTCACCTGGGATGTCGTGGTCACGCCGCCGGCGATGCTGATTCTCGGGTTCGCCGCCGGCGCGGCCTTCGGCACGAAGTCCGGCAACACCGGCCGGGAGCGAACGAAGGCCTTCTTCGTCCGCAACCCGCCGCTCTATGCACTGGTCCTCGCGCTGGTGCTGCCCGAGAGCCTCAACCCTTCGTGGGGGCCCGAACTCGCCGAGATTCTCGCGCTGGCGATGGCCCCGATCGGCTTCTACGCCCTCGGGGTGAACCTGCTGCGCGAGCACGACGAGGAGGGAATCCGGATCTTCCCGCCGCCGTTCACTGCACCGGTCGCCACCGCGGTCTTCCTGCGCGTAGTCTTCGCGCCGGCGCTGGTCTTCCTGCTGGCCAAGGCGATCATCGACGTGCCCGACGCCTTCCTCATCGAGGCGGGGATGGCCTCGGGCATTAACGCGATCGCCGTCGCGCACCTCTTCGGGCTGAACATGCGAATCGTCGTCGGCGCGATCGCATGGTCGACCCTGCTGGTGGTGATCGGCGCCGCGGCGCTGGGCCTCTTCGGGGTGTTCTAGCCAGCGCGTGCTGCCGGCTAGCCCGTGCCGGCCTCGCCGTAGAGGCAGTCGGTCAGCCCCGCCTTGCGGGCCAGCGAGTTGGCCTTTTGGGCCTGCTCCTCCCAGGCCTCTCCGGCACTTGCCGCCTGGCCACTGGTGAGGCCGTCGCCGCTGAACGAATCGGCCGCCTTCTGGTTGAGGGCCGGCAGCTTCTCGAACTCGGCCAGCCACGCCTTGTAACTGCCGGGCAGTCCGGCGTCGTTGTTGAGCTCGTTGAGCTTGCCCACCGCGGTCGTGAAGATCTGGGCTGAACTGATCTGCGCCTGGGCGGCCGCGTCGGTGTCGAGCGGCTCGGGGATCGTGCCGATCTCCCGGGTGGCGTCGCGGCAGACCTGCTCGACCTGCGTTTTGATCTCGGCGCTGGAGGCGGCGGTTTTCCTTCCCGAGTCATCGGAGCCCCCGCACCCGGCGAGGGCGAGGAGCGATACGGCTGCCACGGCGGCGATTGACGTGTTGCGGAGCGAAACGGGGTTCATCGCCCTCGAAGCTACAACACGGCGCTGACCCGACGCGGGCCGTGACACGCCGGTTCGGGTAGCTTCCCCGGCCGTGGATCGGCCGGACTTCACGTGGATCATGGGCTCCTCGCGCAGCGGCTCGACCTGGCTGCTGAAGATGCTCTCCCGCCACCCCGACGTCGTCGGGATCAACGAGACCGGCCTGGGCCACCACCTCGGGGTCTGGCGGCCGATCGCCCTGGCCTGGCAGTCGCAGGATCCCCCGCCCCTGACCACCTTCAAGGCGATCAAGGAGGACCGGCGCGACTACTTCTTCAACGAGGAGTACGAGGAGGTATGGCGCCCCGGGCTCGAGCGGCTCTTTGGCGACCGCCTCGTCCACCAGCTGAACGAAACCGAGCCGGACTGGCACGAGCCGGCCACGCGCGTGGTGATCAAGGAGCCCGGCGGCTCGCACATGGCCTCCGAGCTGCTCGCGGTCACTCCCGGCTCGAAGCTCGTCTTCCTGCTGCGCGACGGGCGTGACGTCGTCGACTCCTGGCTCGACGCCTACCGCGAGGGCACCTGGGCCTCCGAGGACGGCGCCTACGCCGTCACCGACGAGAACCGGCTCGGCTTCATCCGCTGGCAGGCCGCGGTCTGGAAGTACCGCACCGAGGCGGTGACCCGCGCCTACGAGTCTCTCGCCCCGGCCGACCGCATCCTCATCCGCTACGAAGAGCTGCTCGCCGACCCCGGGACGGTCCTCACGCAGATCCTGGAGATGATCGGCCTCAGCCACCCGCCCGAGCTCGTGGCCTCGATGGTCGACGCCGAGGCGCACGGCAACGTGCCCGACGAGCAGAAGGGCGCCGGCCGGGAGATCCGCTTCGCCCGCCCGGGCGGCTGGCGCGACTCGCTGAGCGCCGAGGAGGTTGAAGCCATGAACACAGTCTTCGGGGATAGTCTGCGCGCCAATGGCTACGACTGAATCCAGCGGCGCGGGCTCCGGCGAGGGAGGGGGGATCTCCTCCCGCGGCTGGAAGGTCGCGATCCTCGTTCTGGGGACCGCGAGCCTGGTCACCGCGGTCGACCTGACGATCATCTCGGTCGCTCTGCCGACGATCGAGGAATCGCTGAGCCTCAGC
>JAUMBN010000058.1:0-2520 GCA_032119675.1 Solirubrobacteraceae bacterium
GCAATGCGCGCCCGTTCGTCGTCTACTCGCTGCTCAAGCGCTTCCTCGAGCGGGAGGGCCTTGAGACGACGCTGGTGATGAACATCACCGACGTCAACGACAAGATCTACGACGCCGCCCGCGCCGCCGAGCCGCCGGTGGCCAGCGACGAACTGGCCGGCGAGATGGCGGCCGCCTACGTAGCCGACACCGACGCCCTGGGGCTCGGGCGCCCCGACCACGAGCCCCTCGCCGGTGAGACGATCGAGGGAATCGTCGAACTGATCGGCGCCCTTATCGAAAAGGAATCGGCCTACGAGTCCGGTGGCGACGTCTACTTCGCCGTGAGGACCGACCCGCAGTACGGCGAGCTTTCCCACCGCTCCGTCGACGCGATGGACCAGGGCGAGGGGGTCGAGGGGACCGACCGAAAGCGCGACCCGCTCGACTTTGCACTCTGGAAGGCCCAGAAGGAAGGCGAGGACACCGCCTGGGAGGCTCCCTGGGGGCTCGGGCGGCCCGGCTGGCACATCGAGTGCTCGGCGATGGCCGAGGGGCTGCTGGGCGTCGGCTTCGACATCCACGGCGGCGGCAACGATCTCGTCTTCCCCCACCACGAGAACGAGGCGGCCCAGACGCGCATGGCCCGTGACGCCGAGCTCGCCCGCATCTGGATGCACAACGGAATGCTCCAGCTGGGCGGCGAGAAGATGGCCAAGAGCACCGGAAATATCGAGTCTCTTGCGGAGGTGCTCGACCGCTGGGGCCGGGAGGCGGTGATCCTGTTCTTCGTCTCCGGCCACTACCGCCAGCCTCTCCTCTTCGGCGACTCCGAGCTCGAGGCGGCTCGTACGAGTGCCCGGCGCATTCGCGAGCAGGCCTCGCGCACCGTCCCGGGCCCTTCGCCCGGGGAGCTTTCGACCCACCGCGAGGCCTTCTTCGACGCGCTGGCCGACGACTTCAACACGCCCCGCGCCCTCGCCGAGATGCACGCCTGGCTGAAGGGCGCTGCGGCGTTGGATGCCCCGGGCAGCAACGACCTTCTTGCGATGCTCACCTGCCTGGGGCTCGAGTCGCTCCTGGAGGCGGCGGAGGTCGAGGAGGCGGGCGCAGAGGCGGTCGCGCTCATGAACGAGCGCGAGGCGGCACGGGCCGAGAAAGATTTCGAGCGCGCCGACGCCATCCGGGACCAGCTCGCGTCGATGGGCTGGGAGGTCCGCGACGGCGCCGACGGCCCCGGGCTCGTGCGGCCGTGATCATCTACGGGCGAAACGCGGTCCACGAGGCGCTCCGTTCAAGCCGGCGCCCCGTACGCGACATCTGGGTAACCGGTTCCGCCGCCTCCGAGCCATGGCTGGCCGAGGGACCAGGGCACTCGGTCCACTCGGCCGACGAGATAGCCGCCCGGTGCGGCAGCGAGGACCATCAGGGAATCTGTGCCGACGCCGGCGACTTCCCCTATGCGAGCGCCGACGGGTTCCTCACGGAGCCCGACCCGCTGATCGTCGTCCTCGACCAGGTTCAGGACCCCCGCAACCTCGGCGCCGTCTGCCGAACCGCCGAGGCGGTCGGGGCCACTGGCGTCGTGATCCCGGAGCGCAGGGCCGCGGAGGTAACGCCGGCAGCAGTCAAGGCATCGGCCGGCGCTACCGAGTGGGTTCCGGTAGCCCGGGTGCGCAACGTTGCCGACTTCCTCGCCGATGCCAAGAAGGCCGGATGCTGGTGCTACGGAGCGGCCCTCGGCGAGGGAGCCGTCGGCTACCTCGAGCCGGATTACTCCGGCGGCTGCGTCCTCGTCCTGGGCGCAGAGGGGAGCGGTATTCGCCCCCGTGTGGCCGATTCGTGTGACCAGCTTGTCACTTTACCCATGCGCGGGAGCCTGGAATCCCTGAATATCAGCGCCGCAGCGGCTGCACTTCTCTATGCAATTGCCGCCTGCAGGGCTTGACAGGGTTCCATAACTGTGCGATAACCTCGCACATCTGAGGCTAAACCTCAGGTTGAGAACATAAAACGATCCAACGTTCTTAGTCGGCGCCAGGGGAGGAGTGCGTCACTGAGCTCGTCCTGTGTTTCCCCAGTGAAAACGGGGAGAAAGGAACGCTCGTGGCCCGAATTTCCGCAGTATCTAAGGCTCAGGTACAGGTAGATGATTACTACCTAATCGCCTTGGCCAAGCAGGGTGACCCGACCGCCTACGACCGCCTCGTCCGCCGTTACCACGGCTTCGTCCGGCTGAAGGCCTCGTCGTACTTCATCGCCGGCGGCGACAACGACGACCTGATTCAGGAGGGACTGGTCGGTCTCTACAAGGCGATCCGCGACTATCGCAGTGACCGTGAGTCGAGCTTCCGCAACTTCGCCGAGCTCTGCATCACGCGCCAGATCATCACCGCGGTGAAGACGGCGACCCGTAACAAGCACATGCCGCTGAACCAGTACGTCTCATTCGCCACGACGCCGGCCGGCGCCAGCGAGGGTGAGGCGACGCTGGAGGAGGTGCTTCCCGGCTCGCCGGTCCACGACCCGGTAAACCAGGTC
>JAUMBN010000059.1:0-3065 GCA_032119675.1 Solirubrobacteraceae bacterium
ACCGGCGCTTCGGGGAGCGGCTCCTGCGAGCGTTCCCGGCGCCTGGAGCGGCGCCCCATCAGGTCGTGTCGGCTGCGTGCTCGAGGGTCCCGCGCACGTCACCGGTGACCGGGTCGGCATGGCCCGGCCACGCCGCCGCCGGCTCCATCGCCGCCAGCTTGCGGATCGAGGCACGGGCCTGCTCGGTGTCCTGGTTGAAGGCGCTGTGCGGCACGCGGGCATGGCCCTTGAAGCCGGTCTGCGGGTCGAGCGTGTAGAAGCAGTCGCTCACCAGGGCGAGCCGGTCGGACTCGCGCCAGAGGCCTATGAGGCCGGGCGCATGGCCGGGCAGGTGGATCACCTTGAAGCCGGCGATCTCGTCGCCCTCCTCGAGCGTGCCGGAGATCTCCACCGGCCCGCCGTCCCAGTCGTGAAGGAGCCGGGGCATGAGCGTCCGGCCCAGCAGGTTCAGCTCGTCCATCGTGAAGTAGTGCTCGCCGCCGTCTCCCTCGGCGTCGGCGACCTCGTCAGGGTGGCAGAGCACCGGAACGCCGAGCGCCGGCGCGACCCCCCGGTGGTCGGCGTGGCCGTGGCCCAGAACCACGCGGGTGATGCCGCCGAGCTGGGCCCCCGCCTTGGCCACGGCCGGGGCCATCGAGGAGACGCCGGCGTCGAAGAGCATCACCCCGTCGCCGTCGCGCACGAGGTAGACGTTCATCGTCTTGCCCGGGAAGCCGCCGCGGATCAGCCAGACGCCGTCGGCGATCTCCTCGGGCTCGGAGGCGCCGAGCTTCGCCGCAATCCGGGTCTTGGCGTTGAAGGCCCCCTTGAGGCCGGAATCGGCCTTCGAGCCCTCCGGGGGCAGCAGGCCGAGCTGGCGGACCAGCGTCATGCCGTCGGCGAAGGCGTTGTTCTCGACTATCTCCCCGCCGCGGACGATCAGGATGTCGACGCCTTCCAGCTCGATCGGTGCCCCGGTCGCCTCGATGCCCTGGAAGGGGACTCCGGTGAATGTGCCCCGGGCCGACCAGCGCACGGCCGCGCGGTCCTTCTGCACGGTGGTCTCCTCGACCTCGAAGGTGAAGTCGGGGAAGGACCCGATGATTCCGCCGAGGAACTCACGCACGCCTTCCGGGGCCGTCGTGTCGACCTGGCCGCGAACGTTCTCCCGGCCGCCCGGACGCCACATGGCCACGGCCGCGTCGAGGTCGTGGTTGTTGAGGGCGGCGAAGTAGTCGGCGGCGACCTTGGTCGTCGTCTTGGCGTTGACCTTGTCCCTGTCGTCCTGCGCTTCGTCGGCCATCCGGCCCTCCCGGGTTGAAGAACGGTCAGGCTACCGCGCACCCGCCGGCCGGTGGGCGTCTCTTAAGCTGTCTTTCGTGGCAGAGCGTGGACGCAAGAAGGTGGTGGGCCGGGGTGAGCGGGTGCTGCCGGGCGTCTGGCGCCTGCGCCTGCCGCTGCCGTGGCCCGGGATACCCCACGGAAACGCCTGGGCGCTGGCCGCCGGGGACGGGATCGTCCTGGTCGACACCGGCATCCACGAGCCGGGCTCGTTCGCGCACCTGGAGCGCGCACTCGACGAGGTGGGCCTGCGGCTCGACCTCGTTCGCCTGCTGGTCTGCACCCACGCCCACTCCGACCACTACGGCCAGGCACAGACGATCATGGAGCGGACCGGATGCGAGCTGTGGATGCACCCGGCCTGGGAGCACGCCCGCGTCCTGGCCGCCGATCCCGACGCCGCGATCGAGAAGCGGATTACCGCCGCGGTGCGCAATGGCCTGCCGGCCGAGCCCGTTCGCCGGTACGCCGAGGGCTCGCGCAGCCGCGGCTCGGGGATCGCCGGGATCGTCCCGCCCGACCGCGACCTGGTCCCGGGCGTGACCGTCGAGACCGACCTGGGGCCCTGGAGCGTGGTGGAGACGCCCGGGCACGCGCCCTCCCACGTCTGCCTCTACCAGCCCGACCGCCGGCTGCTGATCTCCGGCGACCACCTGCTCGGGCGCGTCTCGCTCTACTTCGAGCCCGGCTTCACGCCCGACCCCGTCGGCGAGTACCTGAACTCCCTCAACGTCGTCGACGACCTCGACATGCGGCTCTGCCTGCCCGGCCACGGCCGCACCTTCACCGAGGTCTCCGGCCACGTGAACGCCAACCGCGTGGCCATCGCCGAAGGGCTCGCCGGCTGCCTGGACGCCCTCAAGGCAGGCCCACAGACCGCCTTCGAGGTGGTCGGCGCCGTGCACGAGGGGGAGGAGATCACCCCGCTCCACGCGAATCTCTGGGTTCAGGAGGCGCGCAGCTACCTGCACCACCTCGAGGCCACAGGCGACGTCGAGCGGATCCCCGCCGAGGATGAGGGTGGGGCCGACCACTGGGCCCTGGCCTGAGGCGAAGCGACCAAGCCATGCGGATCGACCGGATAATTAAGGAGAGCGACGAGCCGCCGTTCTCGTTTGAGTTCTTCCCTCCCAAGACCGAGGAGGGGGAGGCCAACCTGTTCGAGGCGATCGAGCAGCTGGTCCCGCTCAACCCGGCCTACGTCTCGGTCACCTACGGCGCCGGCGGCTCGACCCGCGACAAGACGATCGAGATCGTCTCGCGGATCCGCGACGAGTACGGGATCGAGGCGATGGCCCACTTCACCTGCGTGGAGGCCAGCGTCGACGACCTGCGCTCGACGCTCGACGAGCTGCGGGAGCGGGGAGTCGAAAACGTCCTGGCCCTGCGCGGCGACCCGCCGGGAGGGGGCGAGTGGACGAAGGCCGAGGGCGGCCTGGAGTATTCGCGCGAGCTGGTCGAGCTGATCAGCGGCGATTACGAGTTCGCGATCGGCGCCGCCGCCTTCCCCGAGGTCCACATCGACGCGACCAGCCCCGAGGACGACCTGCGCCACCTCAAGGAGAAGGTCGACGCCGGCGCCGACTTCCTGATCACCCAGCTCTTCTTCGACAACGGGGCCTACTTCGACTTCGTGGCCCGCGCGCGGGAGATCGGGATCGAGGTGCCGATCGTCCCGGGGATCCTCCCGATCACCAACATCGCCCAGCTCGAGAGGATCACCTCGCTCTGCGGCGCGAAGATCC